>NZ_CP040813.1:0-300000 GCF_009498295.1 Oceanihabitans sp. IOP_32
CAAATTTGTTCACATATTTGCCGCAGATAAAAACATCCGAGGAATTCAGAAAATTCCTCTTAGAACTAAATAATAAACAAACTATAATTTAAAGAAAAATGAGTGAAACTGCGCAATCGGTATGGAACAACTGTCTCGAATTTATAAAGGATAATATTCAGCCGCAAGCTTACAAAACTTGGTTCGAACCAATTAAAGCAGTTAAACTCACAGACAACGCTTTAAGTATTCAAGTCCCTAGCAAGTTTTTTTATGAGTGGCTAGAAGAGCATTACGTTAAGATATTAAAAGTGTCTTTAACTAAGGAATTAGGTGAAAAAGCCAAATTGGTTTACATCATTAAGATGGAAAATACCTATGGTAATAAACAACCTTTTACCGAGAAAATACCTAGTGCAAATCGAAGTGCACTAAAATCTCAAGACGTCGATGTTCCTTTAAATAACAAAAGCCCTGAATTACGCAATCCTTTTGTTATCCCTGGAATTAGAAATGTAAAAATTGAATCGCAACTTAATCCCAATTATAGTTTTGACAACTTTTTAGAAGGGGATTCTAATCGCTTAGCCCGAAGTGCTGGATTAGCCGTTGCTGCAAAGCCAGGAGGCACCTCGTTTAATCCTTTACTTATTTTTGGTGGCGTTGGTTTAGGTAAAACCCACTTAGCCCATGCCATTGGTGTCGATATTAAAGATAAATATCCAGAGAAAACCGTACTCTATATTTCTGCCGAAAAATTTACCCAGCAATATGTAGACTCTGTTAAAAAGAACAACAGAAACGATTTTATTCACTTTTATCAAATTATTGATGTTTTAATAATTGATGATGTGCAGTTTTTATCTGGTAAATCTGGAACCCAAGATGTGTTCTTCCATATCTTTAACCATCTGCATCAAAACGGAAAACAGGTAATTTTAACCAGTGATAAAGCACCTGTAGACATGCAAGACATAGAACAGCGCTTATTATCGCGATTTAAATGGGGGCTGTCTGCCGAGTTACAAAATCCCGATTTTGAGACTAGAGTATCTATCGTTAAAAACAAGCTCTATAGAGATGGCGTTGATATGCCAGACGATATTATTGAATATGTGGCTAAAAACATTAAAACGAATGTTAGAGAATTGGAAGGCGCTATTATTTCCTTAATCGCACAGTCTTCTTTCAATAAAAAAGAAATAAATATTGATCTTGCCAAACAGATTGTTGAGAAATTTGTAAAGAACACTAAGCGTGAGGTTTCTATTGATTATATACAAAAAATAGTGTCCGATTATTTCCAAATGGATGTCGACACACTTCAGTCCAAAACTAGAAAACGCCATATTGTTCAAGCCAGACAACTAGCCATGTATTTTGCCAAAAAAATGACAAAAGCCTCTTTAGCGAGTATTGGTTCTCAAATTGGAAAACGCGATCACGCTACCGTACTACACGCTTGTAAAACGGTTAACAACTTATCTTCAACCGATAAACAATTTAAAAAATATGTTGAGGATATTACAAAAAAGCTTTCTGTTTAACTAAAAGAATAACGCTTTCGCGGAAGTTATAATGACAAAAATTCTAATGGTTTGTTTAGGTAATATATGCCGCTCTCCTTTGGCAGAGGGTTTATTGCGCTCTAAACTCGACGATGATAAGTTTGTGGTAGATTCCGCAGGCACCGCAAATTACCACATTGGCAAAGCTCCAGACGAACGATCTGTTGCCGTGGCCAAAAAATACGGGTTAGATATTTCGCATTTAAAAGCGAGACAGTTTAAGGTATCAGACTTTAATGTTTTTGATCTTATTTACGTTATGGACGAGTCTAACTACGAAAACGTTAAGGCTTTAGCGAGAGATGAGAAAGAACTCGCTAAAGTAAAGTTTATTTTGAATGAGGTTTATCCAAATCAGAATCAAGCTGTTCCAGATCCATATTACGGCGGAGACGATGGTTTTGAGCAGACTTACAATATGTTAAATAAAGCCTGCGCTGTGGTTGCAGAAAAATTAAAGTCTTAATACAGATGTTATATTATTATTAATTTATCAAAATAACTGTAATACATTAAACTTATGAGTGCTTCAAAAGGTCATTTATATCTTATTCCAACAACACTTGGAGACAATGCACCGCTTGAAGTATTACCAATATCTGTTAAAAAGGTTATTGAACAAACAGACACCTATATTGTTGAAAACGAAAAAGCCGCACGGCGTTTTATAAAAAAAATAAACTCTGGGAAATCACAATCAGGGTTAAAACTGTTTAATTTAAACAAATTTACAGATCCTAGTGAATTACCGTTATTTTTAGAGCCTTGCTTAAATGGCGTTAATGTAGGTATCTTATCAGACGCTGGATGTCCTGGTATCGCCGACCCTGGAGCCGATATTGTGAAACTCGCCCATCAAAAGAATATAAAAGTAATCCCTTTAGTTGGCCCCTCGTCTATTTTAATGGCCATGATGAGCTCTGGGATGAATGGCCAAAGCTTTACTTTTAACGGCTATCTACCTATTGATAAAGATGAAAGAAAGAAGGAAATCAAGCGTTTAGAACGTTTGTCTTTTGAGCGTAATCAATCACAAATTTTTATAGAAACGCCCTATAGGAATAATAAAATGCTTGAAGACCTCGTACAACTTTTAGATGGAAATACAGAGCTTTGTGTTGCTTGCGATATTACCTTAGCATCCGAGTTTATAAAAACACAACCCGCTCACCATTGGAAAAAAAATATGGTAGACCTTCATAAAAGACCTACCATATTTATAATACATAAAACTTAAATTAGTTTTAAGCTTGTTTTTTTTCTCATTACATCGCCTTTGCTTTTCGATCTGGTTTTACGAAAGACGTATCGTAACCAGAAAAACGTTTCATATAATAGGAAACTGTGGTGCCGTAACCGTCGGTAAAATTATCTAACCCGTAGCTTCTTAAATACTTTTTAACATTACCAGGTCCCGCTAAATGTGCCGCCGCTAATATACCAGATTCTGTAACAAGGACACCGTTTACTCGTTTTCCAACAAAATTTTTAATGTCACGTCTTAAAATCCACTTATTACGAGCCGCATTGGCTATAAAGGCCTTTTCTTGAAGGACTGGATTTTTTAAAAAATTAGCAGGGTTGTTAATACCAATTAATTTTAAAGTCGAAACGCCAAATTGGTATTTACCTAGGTATCCGTAGGTGTTTACGGTAAAATAATCTCCACCTGACTCTTTAAACGCTAAGGCTTCTTTAAAACCTACAAAAGATTTTCCTAAATACGGAGAGAATGATTTACGGTTATCCTTTGGCTCCAATAAATCTTTGTTGGTATTAGCGTCACTTACGGTATAGTTTAAAACTAAACCTTTTGTTGAGTACTTTCCTAAATCTATCGCTTCATCTGATGAAAACGATCCATACAACAACACAAGGGCTGTAATTGTTAAGGCTATGTAACTCGCTATACGTTTTATCATAAATTGTTTTTCTTTCCTTCATATTTCAATGGGAAGTATGACTGGAAAAATTGAGCGTGCAAAATTACATATAAATTTCTTTATAACAAAATTAATCGTTTATATGCTGCTTTTGTAGGTGTAAACGATTAAAAAAAACACTTAAAACCCTGAAAATCAAAATTTAAAATCAGTTCAACCTTCCTTATAATAAGAATATAAGCTTATTGCTTTATATCGATTTTATAGCATGAAGAACAACAAAGGCGATTATTAAAAACACTTTTAAGGTAGTAAACCCCTTGATATATATCGACAGCAAGAAAAAAATCATGCGTGTAAACTGCAATTATCTTGTAGATTTCACAAATTAAATCAAATACTCATTTGTTGTAAAATCAAAAACACGTCATGATTACAGTTGTATTTTATACTATAAACCAGAGACTTCTTAATATAGAAACAAGATAATTATTAACGCATAATGCCTTGGGCATTTAAATATTTATGGTATTCTCTGGCATTGGCGTTGTGCTGCGATAAGGTTTTTGCAAATTTATGATATCCAATACGTTTGGCATCAGCAGCAAAGTACAAGTATTTATGTGTCTCAAAATTTAAAACGGCATCAATGGCAGAAATATCTGGCATGGCGATTAAACCTGGTGGTAAACCCACGTATTTGTAAGTGTTATAAGGTGAATCTATCGCTTTGTGCACATTTAAAACGCGTTTAATAATTGTACCTTGGTATTGCGGTAGTTTGTAAGCGGCAAATTTAAGTGTGGGATCGGCTTGTAGCGGCATACCAATTCGGATTCTATTCATATAAACCCCTGCAATTCTGGGCTGCTCACTAGGTTGTTTAGATTCTTCATAAACTATAGAAGCTAAAGCCATGACTTCATCCTGAGACAAACCAATGGCCTTGGCCTTGGCTTTTCTAGAGCCGTTCCAAAATCGGTTGTATTCCTTCAACATGCGATTGGTAAATTTTTCTGCAGATGTATTCCAAAAAAACTCGTAGCTATTAGGAATATACAAGCCTAGTGCGGTAGATTCATTAAAACCATTTTCAGCTAAAAAGTCTTTATTCTTCATGGCGTTTAAAAGTGCTATACTATCTGCCTCAATCTGAGCAGCCACTCGACCAGCAAGTTTCTCTAGAGAATCTTGATTGTTAAAAGACAGTTTTATTGGTAAATTCGCACTTCTAATTGAGTTAATAATGTCGTTATTATTCATACCGTTTTTAATAGCATAACGACCCGCCTTAATATGATTGACGTATTTTTTGCGTTTTGCCAAGGCATCAAATTTATCTATATTTTTTAGAAGTGGTTTTAACTGTTCCCGCACATCCGTATACGTATCTGTAGATTTTATATAAATATAGGCGGTTTCGTTATTAAAAGCTGTGTTAGGTTTAAACATAACGGTATAAACATAATAGCCAAAAAAAGCAGCAGCCACTAAACCTATAAACACTAAAGTTAACAGAATTTTTTTTATGTACATTTTATTTATGTATTAACTGAAATAAGTACTCGTTTTTATAAGAACCATTTACATAGTTCCATTCTTTTTTTAATCCAACTTTCTCAAATCCTTGTGCTTGGAAAAGCTTGATACTGGTTTCGTTCTCTTCTGAAATATTACAATATAATTGATGTAAACCTAAATGGCTAAAACTATATTTTACTAATAATTGTAAAGCTTCACTTCCGTAACCCTTTCTCCTATCTACTTCCGCTTTAATCAAAATACCAACGCCTGCTCTACCGTTTTTAAAATCGAAATCGAATAAATCGATTAAACCCAAAGTATCGTTTTTATAATTACAAATCACCAAGCGCAGTTGTTTAACCTCAAAAATATCTTTTTGTGAATGCTCTAAGTATTGCTTAATTAGATATCTTGAATACGGTGTTTGGGTATTGCTAATTTCCCAGATCGATTCGTCGTTTTCTATAGCATATACAAATTCCAAATCTTCAGGTTCTAAAGCTCTTAAAAAAATGTTATTTCCTTTTAAGGTAATCATATTGTTCCTTGATATACTAATTTCGCGGGACCAATTAACCAGACCTCATTGTAAACCCCTTTTTGAGCCTTAAAAGAGACCTGTAAATCACCACCTTGCGTTTGCACAGTTATAAGATTTTTTTCTGTTTCTCCCAAATAATGCATCGCTAAAGAAACCGCTGTAACCCCAGTTCCGCAGGACAAGGTTTCGTCTTCTACACCGCGCTCGTAAGTTCTAACTTTAAAAATAGAATCGCTTATTTTTTGAACAAAATTTACATTAGTTCCAGCTTTATTATACGGTGCTCCGTAACGTATTTTAGCTCCTTCGGTTTTTATATCGAAATCATTAATATTATCTTCGAATTGCACATGATGAGGCGATCCAGTGTTTAAAAACACATGGTGATCGTGTTTTTCCACTATATTCACATATTGCATTTGCAGTTTTACAATTTCGCCTGAAATAGTTGCATGATGCAAGCCGTCTACAGCCTCAAAAGTTGCTTTGTCTTCTATAATACCGAGCTGCTTAGCAAAAGCTACTAGACATCGACCACCATTGCCACACATAGAACTCGGGTTGCCGTCGGCATTAAAATACACCATTTTAAAATCTAAGGTGTCGTGATTTTCTAAGAGAATAAGTCCGTCACCCCCTATGCCAAAACGTCTGTCGCATAAAAAAGCAATGTGTTTGGTATTGTTTTTGTTGAATGATTGTTGACGATTATCAATCATCACAAAATCATTTCCAGTTCCTTGATATTTATAAAAAGCTTGCGGTATCATCATAACGTGACAAATATATAAATAAAGATGCTTTTAAAAAGAGAATTAGTAAATGTAAGCCTAAAAAAGTGCATACATTTAACTTAAATATCGCCAAAGTCATACAGCCTACGCTAATAAAAAAGTATCGAATTACTTAAATTGGTTTTGATTGTTAAATAGCCGTTAAAAAAGGCGTTAAAAACCGTTAAATTTAAACGATTAACCCTTTTAAACTTATAATTTTAGTTTTAAAAACATACGCTATTTGTTGTTCTCTTGAGGTTTGTTAAACAAACAGCAATAGTTTAAATGTCATTAATAAAAATTTAAAGAAATGAAGAAAATTTTAACTTTAGTATTAGTATCGGCATTAGGTGGGATGTTAACACTTGGTGCATATAAATTGTTTTTTGAACCAGAGCAAAGTACTATCGTAGCCACCAACGATGTTAAACCCACTTTTTTACCCGCAAACAATGTAAGCCGAGTGTACAATATCGAAGAGGCTGCAAATTTTGTTAAAGCTGCCGAGAATACTGTAAATGCAGTTGTGCACGTTAAAAACGTATCGATTAGTAGCGGTCAAATGACTTTACAGGATTTGTTTTTGGGTAGGAGTTCACACCGAAAACAACTAGGTACTGGCTCTGGTGTTATTATAAATGCCGATGGTTATATTATAACAAATAACCATGTGATTAAAAATGCGCACGAACTATCGGTCACCTTAAACAATAATAAAACCTATGTTGCCGAATTGATTGGTGCCGATTCAAAAACAGACATTGCACTTTTAAAAATTGATGCCGAATCCGATTTACCCTTTGTAACGTTTAGTGATTCCGATCAAGCCAAAATTGGCGAATGGGTGCTTGCCGTTGGAAACCCCTTTAACTTAACCTCTACAGTAACAGCCGGAATTATAAGTGCTAAATCTAGAGATTTAACAGGAGGGCAATCATTTATTCAAACCGATGCAGCCGTTAACCCAGGAAACTCGGGTGGTGCTTTGGTAAATACTAATGGAGAACTTGTTGGTATTAACACCGCTATTTCTTCGCAAACAGGTTCTTATATCGGATATTCCTTTGCGGTACCTAGTAATATTGCCCGTAAGGTGGTTGAAGATATTATGGAATACGGCAATGTACAAAACGGTATGCTTGGTATTAAAGGAGGCTCTTTAAATAGTAGATTTTCTGAAGAACTAAACATTAGCGATACCGAAGGTATTTATATTGATAGTGTTATTGAAGACTCAGGAGCCGATAAAGCTGGACTTGAAAAAGGAGATATTATAAAGGCTATAGATAATATTAAAATCTCAAAATTCTCAGATTTAACAGGACATATTAGCACTAAGCGTCCAAACGATGTTGTAGAACTCACCATTGCCAGAAATGGCACATTAAAAACAATTCCAGTAACCTTATTTAAAAACCAAACCATAACCTTACCTCTTGTTGGTGAAATTAGAAATGCAAAACCACAAGATTTAAAAAGGTATAAAGCTAAGAATGGGGTTAAAATAGCCGCTTTAGACAATAAGTATGCAGAATATTGGGAGCGAAATGGTGTGGCCCCTGGAAATATTATCACAGCGATTAACGACATTAAGGTCAACTCCATAGACGATGTTCAAAATATCTTAGAAAACAAATCGCGTTCTGGATATTTAAGAATCGAACTTATAAATTCTAACGGAGAAAAAGAACGTTATAATTTTAGATAATCGATATAGAGACCCCTGTTTTTACAACCTCTTTTAACCAAAGTTAGAAGAGGTTTATTTTTTACAACAATTCTTTACGAAAACGTTTGAAATATAGTACTTTTGGCAAATCAATAATCAACAAACTAAACATTTTAAGCAATGGGTTTTAGTAAAACTTATGAAAAAGAGTTGTCTTTCCAGGCAGATCGTAGAAGAGCAACCGTAGAGTTTATCAAAATTGTAAGCGATTTGTGGTACGATAAATCTATCGAGTTAGTGCTTTTTAGAAATCAATTAATTGATAGAAATGTAAGTCAGATTTTAAGCCTCCATGAATATGCTGGTAAATTTGTACAAAAGCCCATTTCTATTTTTGACTCGGTAGAAATTGCTCAAGCGATAACATCGCTAGACATTCCGCCAGCAAAATTAGATATTGGTAAGTTAACTTATGAGTTTCATTTAGACGCCAACAAATACGGTAATGCAACAGCCTTTGTGGCGAGTAAATTAAAAGACGCTCATAAATCCAATGGGATTTCTCCAAAAGACGTTGTTCTTTATGGTTTTGGTCGTATTGGTCGTTTAGTTGCTCGCGAACTCATGACGCGCACTGGTAAAGGCAGTCAATTGCGATTAAGAGCTATTGTTACTCGGGGTGCTCTTGATGAAACCACCCTAGAAAAAAGAGCCTCGCTGCTACGAAACGATTCTGTTCATGGAGATTTCCCAGGAACCGTTTCAGTAGATGCCAAAAATAAAGCCTTAATGATTAACGGCACCACCGTGCATGTTATTTCTGCTAAGACACCAGAAGACATTGATTATACGCAATACGGTATACACAAAGCCTTGATAATAGATAATACTGGGGCTTTTAGAGACAAAGAGGCTTTAAGTAAGCACTTAAAATCTAAAGGAGCAGATAAAGTATTGCTCACCGCACCAGGCAAAGGTGTACCTAATATTGTATATGGGGTTAATCATCTAGAAAATAACCCCGATAAGGTGGATATCTTCTCGGCGGCTTCATGTACAACCAATGCGATTACTCCAATTTTAAAAGTCGTAGAAGACTCTTTTGGTGTTGTTAACGGACATTTAGAAACCATTCATGCCTACACTAACGACCAAAATTTAGTAGATAATTTTCATAACAAATACCGTCGTGGTCGTGCCGCCGCATTAAATATGGTGATCACAGAAACTGGCGCTGGAAATGCCGTAGCAAAAGCACTACCAAGTTTAGAGGGTAAACTAACCTCTAATGCCATACGTGTTCCCGTTCCCAATGGCTCTTTGGCAATTTTAAATTTAGAAATAGCGCAAGAAACCTCTCTCGATGGCATTAACACCATATTAAAAAAGTATGCTTTGGAAGGCGATCTGGTAGAACAAATAAAATACGAGTTAAGTGACGAGTTGGTGTCTAGTGACATAATTGGCTGCTCTGCTCCTGCTATTTATGATAGTAAAGCAACAATTGTTCGTGCCGATGGTAAAAATGTATTATTATACATTTGGTACGATAACGAATATGGCTACAGCCATCAAGTAATAAGACTAGCTAAATACATCGCCAAAGTAAGACGTTTTGCCTATTATTAATAATAAAATATTACAGCTATAAAATTAATCGTACACAAAAAGTAAAGTTTTACTTTTTTTACATTTTAAAAATCCAAACAACAATTTGTAACGTATATAGAGAAGCCTCATTTTATGGGGCTTTTTCGTAAATATTTCTGTATTAGTAAACATAATTTTATAACTTCGTTTTTTATTTTTTTAAACACAACTATCTCACTTAAACCAATTGTAAATGAATATTTTTAAGCACATTTCCCTTATTATCGTTTTTTTAATAAGTTCACTAACCTGTTTCTCGCAAGCTCAGCCACAGGAAGAATTATCTTTAAATGATGCTACTATTCCTAACCAGTTTGAATATGTTTTAAGAAAATCTGGGAACTTTAAAGGTACAGACGGACAGCCCTATGAAGCTGTAAAACGAAGTATGTTTTTCAATTTACGAGACAATACTATTGACTCGTTAAATACTTTAAAAACAAAGTTAGAAAACTCAAAAATTACCGTTGAAGCTCAAAAAAAAGAAGTTAACGATTTAAAAGCCAAACTAGAGAGCACACAAACAGCACTAGATACTACAAAATCTGAGAAAGACAGTATGTCTCTTCTAGGTATGCAAATGAGTAAAACAGGTTATAATGTACTCATGTGGACTATTATAGCTGGTTTATTGGCCTTGTTTTTGTTATTTGTATACAAATTTAAAAACAGTAATGCTGTGACTCGAGAAGCCAAGAAAGCCCTAGAAGATATTGAAGAGCAATTTGACGACCACAGAAGAGTGGCTTTAGAACGCGAGCAAAAAGTAAGACGCCAGCTACAAGATGAAATCAATAAACAAAAAGGAATTTAATTAAGAGTTTATATCTAAATTCTTATGCCAGATTAACAATACGACATTTCAAAATTAAATTGGTATTAATAATCGATGTAGATTGTTAAACGATTGATTAAAGCTGAACAATCCAGTGATTGTTCAGCTTTTTTATGCTATAGTTTTAGATTTTTAAATCGCTTTACCGTCGGGAAGACTCATACCTCATTTAATCTATTGTAGTAAAATACGAGGTTATTGTCTTTACTGTTGCACAGTTTTAAGATACTCTAAAACGTTTTGTTCTATGCGCTCTTGAATGTTAGAAATGTCTGCTTTTACAAAACGCTCTCCTGTAATTTTTTCATAAAGCTCGATGTAACGGCTACTCACACTTTCAACATATTCGTCGCTCATTTCAGGCAGAGTTTGGCCCTCTAATCCCTGAAAATCTTGTGCTATAAGCCATTGGCGTACAAATTCTTTAGACAGTTGTTTTTGAGTTTCACCTTTATCTTGACGCTCTTGATAGCCATCGGCATAAAAATAGCGTGAGGAGTCTGGTGTGTGTATTTCATCTATTAAAACAATTTTACCTTCTTTTGTTTTACCGAACTCATATTTAGTATCCACCAAAATTAAACCTCGAGATGCCGCTATTTCACTCCCTCTTTGAAATAATTTACGGGTGTAATCTTCCAAAACCTTATAATCGTCTTCTGAAACAATCCCTTTAGCTATAATCTCTTCACGTGAAATATCCTCGTCGTGATCACCCACTTCTGCTTTGGTTGCTGGTGTAATTATAGGTTCAGGAAACTTATCGTTCTCTTTCATGCCTTCGGGCATTGCCACGCCACATAATAGACGTTTTCCTGCTTTGTATTCACGGGCAGCATGACCAGACATGTAGCCACGAATTACCATTTCTACTTTAAAAGGATCGCATAAAAGCCCAACAGCGACATTTGGATCTGGTGTAGCGGTTAACCAATTAGGAACAATATCTTTTGTAGCCGCCATCATTTTAGTCGCTATTTGGTTTAATATTTGTCCTTTGTATGGAATGCCTTTTGGCATCACGACGTCGAATGCCGATAGCCTATCGGTTGCAATCATCACTAACTGCTCGTTGTTAATATTGTATACTTCTCTAACTTTTCCTTTATAAACACTTTTTTGATTAGGGAAGTTAAAATTGGTGTCTGTTATTGTTTTACTCATAAAGTTTAGCGTTTTGCTTTTAGTTCTGGTTATGTTTTAATCTAAAATGCCTAGCCCCGATTGAAACGGCATCCTTTTTTGCCATGAAAGCAAAAAAGATATAGTTGAAAGCGGGAAACAGCTTCTAATACTTTTAAAATACGAACGATTAATTTGTGCTATCGATACTTTTGTAGGCTTCTATAATTTTTTTAACAAGTTTATGTCGAATAACATCTTTCTCGTCTAAAACAATGATTCCCACGCCTTCTACATTTTTTAAAATTAATAAAGCCTCTTTTAACCCCGATGTCGTGCGCCGTGGTAAATCTATTTGACCAGGATCTCCAGTCAGTAAAAATTTTGCGTTTTTCCCCATACGGGTTAAAAACATTTTCATTTGTGCTGGGGTAGTATTTTGGCCTTCGTCTAAAATTACAAAGGCATTGTCTAAAGTACGCCCCCGCATAAAGGCTAAAGGTGCTATTTGAATGGTGCCATTTTCAATATAATACGCCAATTTTTCGGGCGCAATCATGTCTCTTAAAGCATCGTACAGGGGTTGCATATATGGATCTAATTTTTCTTTTAAATCGCCTGGCAGAAACCCCAAGTTCTCTCCTGCCTCGACGGCTGGTCGCGTTAAAATAATACGCCTCACTTCTTTATTCTTTAAAGCTTGTACTGCTAAAGCTACACCAGTGTAAGTTTTACCTGTTCCAGCTGGTCCAATAGCGAAAACCATGTCGTTTTTACGCATGCTTTCAACCAATTTACGCTGGTTGGCCGTTTGTGCCTTAATAAGTCTACCGCCTACACCATGCACAATAACGTCTCCACTTTTTTGAGAGGTTGTGTACTCTTCACTACTTTGGCTCGTTAAAACACGTTCTATAGCGTTTTCGTCTAGCTTATTATACTTGGAAAAATGCTTTAATAACATCGTGATACGTCTGTCAAACTCCTCTAATAGAGCTTCGTCTCCAAAGGCCTTAATTTTATTTCCTCGCGCTACTATTTTAAGCTTTGGAAAATATTTTTTTAACAGTTCAATATTACTGTTTTGTTCTCCAAAAAATTCTTTTGGAGTGATGTCTTCAAGTTCGATAATAATTTCGTTCAAAGGCCTATTTTATTTTATTTTCTTCTGAATTAGTGATAATAATATTCTCTCAGATGAAATGATTTCTTAATTTTGTGGTTTACACATATCTGAAACTCAAAAATACATAAATTTGAGTGATCAAACATTAAAAATATATCAATAATTTTGCCAATGGCGATAATTACTTTAACAACCGATTTCGGACAAAAAGATTACTTTGCTGCTGCAACAAAGGGTGCCATCTATAGTGAGCTTGCCGATGTTAAAATTGTTGACATTTCGCATTCGGTATCGCCTTTTAGTATTCCTGAAGCCGCTTATATCATTCAGAATGCCTATAGTAGTTTTCCTAAGGGTACCATTCATATTATTGGGATAGACGCTGAGCTAAACCCAGAAAATAAACATATCGCACTAAGTCTAGACGATCACTATTTTATTTGCGCCAATAATGGTATTATGAGTATGATTTGTTCTGAAATTGTCCCTGATAAAATTGTTGAAATTAATATTCACGACAGAATTCAAACCAGTTTTCCCGTTTTAGATGTTTTTGTAAAAGTAGCTTGCCACATTGCCCGTGGTGGTACTTTAGATGTTATTGGGAAAAGAATTACTGAAATTAAACCCATTAAAAACATTTTGCCGTATGTTAACCAAGATAAAACTCAAATTATAGGCAGTATTATTTATATAGATAATTACGGCAATGTAGTAACCAATATTAAACGCGAGTTTTTTGAAAATCATCAAAAAGGACGCGAGTTTATCATATCGGCACGAAATTACAAATTCAAGAAAATATTAAATAACTATAGTGATGTGGTTAATTTTGATATTCCTGTAGAAAAAAGACATGACGAGGGTAAAGGTTTGGTTGTTTTTAATTCTGGTGGCTTTTTAGAGATCGCACTTTATAAAAGCAATACAACTACGGTTGGGAGCGCCTCCTCTTTAATGGGTTTAACCATTATGGATACCGTTACGGTAAACTTTAGTGCTAAGCCCATAATCCCAAAAGGAACCCAAGATTTTAATAACTAAGCCATATGTTTGTAAGAATTGTAAAATTGAGTTTTAATGAAAATGATGTTGCTAGATTTCTTAAAAACTTTAATGCGAATAAACACAAAATAAGAGCGTTTAAAGGCTGTACTTTTTTAGAATTATACCGGGATAAAAATAACCCTAATATATTTTTCACCTATAGTTATTGGACCACTGAAACCGATTTAGAAAGCTACAGAAAATCTGAATTGTTTAAAACTGTTTGGAACAAAACCAAACCGCTTTTTAATGCTAAACCTGAGGCCTGGAGTGTTGATAAGGTAGAAACTTTGGTCTAAAAACAAAAAACCTAATTGGGCAACAAACACAGAATAATAAAAAAATACCACGATCCCTCATCTCTGGTAGGATACTTACAAAATAAATGAAATGATAGCCATCTTAAAAAAAGAAATAAACGCGTTTTTTGCATCACCTATTGGATATTTAGTTATTAGCCTATTCCTGTTGTTAAACGGCTTGTTTTTATGGCTATTTAAAGGTGACTTTAATATTTTAGACTATGGGTTTGCCGATTTATCACCTTTCTTTCTGCTCGCACCATGGATACTCATTTTCTTAATTCCTGCGGTGACCATGCGCAGTTTTTCGGATGAAAAAAAACAAGGCACCCTAGAGTTATTATTAACAAAACCGATCTCGCATACCCAAATTGTGTTGGGTAAATATTTTGGGGCATTCGCTTTAATTTTAATCGCGCTTTTACCAACCTTATTATACATTTATACGGTTTATCAATTAGGCGATCCTGTTGGGAATTTAGATTTAGGTAGCACTCTGGGCTCTTATTTTGGCTTGCTGTTTTTAATCGCCTCTTATACTGCGATTGGCGTGTTTTGCTCGACCTTATCAGACAATCAAATTGTAGCTTTTATAATTGCGGTTTTTTTGTGTCTCCTATTTTACATAGGTTTTGAAGGGATTTCAGACTTTACCTCGAACACCTTTGTAGAACAACTGGGCATAAGTTATCATTTTAACAGTATGAGCCGCGGTGTGCTCGATACTCGCAATATTTTATATTTTTTAAGTGTTAGCCTACTATTTATTGCTTTAACCACGAAGAATATTAGTGTAAAAGCGTTTTCTAAAAAACAAGGCATCAAGCTTTTAATTTTACCCATAGTGTTAATACTGGTTAACCTCTTTTCTGCTTCCATACATAAACGTTTCGATTTAACTGCAGATAAGCGCTATACCTTAAGTGAAGCCTCAAAAGCAATTGTAGCCCCTGTTAATTCGCCCATTATTATAGATGTCTTTTTAAAAGGCGACGGTTTTCCTTCAGAAATTAAACGATTACAACGAGAAACTAAACAGTTGCTAGAAGAGTTCGCAGCCGTAAACAAAAACATTAATTTTAGCTTTATAAATCCTCTTGAAAACGAGGCCACTCGCGAGCGTAATATTCAACAACTTACACAACGCGGCCTGACTCCTATGCAGTTAAGTGTTCAAGAAAGCGGAAAAGCCTCACAAGCCATCATTTTCCCTTGGGCTCTGGCCAGTTTTAACGATGTAACCATTAGTATTCCTTTAGTAAAAAACAAAATTGGCGCTTCCCAGCAAGATTTAGTGAGCAATTCTGTTCAGCATTTAGAGTATGCTTTTGCCGATGCTCTGAGTAAATTAACCATTCCGAAACAGAAAAAAATTGCGGTTTTAAAAGGCAATAATCAGTTAGAAGACCAATATATTGCAGACTTTATAAAAAAGCTTAACGAGTATTATTTTATCGCCCCTTTTACTTTAGATAGCGTTTCAAACCAAACACAAAAAACACTTGAAGAATTAAAAGCATTCGATTTAATTATTTCGGCTAAACCAACCGAAGCTTTTTCAGAAAATGAAAAATTGGTATTAGATCAATTTACCATGCACGGTGGTAAAAGTTTGTGGTTAATAGATAATGTCGCCATAGATAAAGATAGTTTATACAATGCCAGCGGCAGTAATTTGGCTCTGGCACGAGATTTAAATTTAAACGATTTCTTTTTTAAATACGGTATACGTATTAACCCTGTTTTAGTTAGCACACTCTACTCTGCTCCTATTACTTTAGCCATTGGCGAAGGTAGTAATGCACAGTTTCAACATTTAAGATGGCCGTATTCGCCATTGGCCTCATCAAACAGTAGTCATCCTATTGTTAACAATTTAAATTTTGTGAAGTTCGATTTTGCCAATCAAATCGACACCTTAAAAAACAACCTCAAAAAAACAATCCTATTAGAAAGTGCAGCCCTCACCAGGTTAGAAGGCACGCCAAGACCTATTAGTTTAGAGGTGGCCACCCAAGAGCAAAATCCAGCCACATTTAACCAGGGCAATCAAACACTTGCTGTACTTTTAGAAGGCGAGTTTACAAGTGTTTACAACAACAGAATTAAGCCTTTTAAGCTTTTAGAAGTGCAAAACAAAAGCATACCTACTAAAATGGTTGTTATTGCCGATGGCGATGTAATTAAAAACGATGTGGTAAAAAATGTACCCCAAGAATTAGGCTTCGATAAATGGACGGGCCAAACTTACGGTAACAAAGAATTTTTACTGAATGTGGTTAATTATTTACTAGACGACAACGGACTTATAAACATTCGGTCTAAAGAAATTGCTGTGGCTTTTTTAAATCAGCAAAAAATAGCGGCTCAAAAAACGAGCTGGCAACTCATTAATATCGCGTTACCACTCGTTTTGTTAGCAGGATTTGGTTTTACTTTTAATTACTTTAGGAAGAAAAAATACACGGCTTAAATGTTAATAAGTTTGTTTTCTATATTAACAGGTATAGAATATATTTGTAAGTAGCATTTTTGTTGAAAATTAAACACATTATAAATACATGAAATTTATAGTATCAAGTACCTATTTGTTAAAACAACTACAAGTTTTAGGTGGCGTAATTAACAGCTCGAACACCTTACCTATTTTAGATAATTTTTTATTTGAATTAGACCATTCTAAGTTAACGGTTTCTGCCAGTGATTTAGAAACCACTATGGCTTCAACCTTAAGTGTTGAAAGTGATAATGAAGGTAGTGTAGCCATTCCTGCACGTCTATTACTCGATACTTTAAAAACTTTTCCAGAGCAACCCTTAACTTTTATAATTGAAGAGAATAATACCATCGAAATTAGCTCTAATCACGGTAAATACGCTTTAGCTTATGCCGATGGCAATGAATTTCCTAAAGCCGTAGTCTTAGAAGACCCGAGTAAAACCGTTATTACTGGCGATGTGCTAGCCACTGCGATAAGTAAAACTATTTTTGCGGCTGGCAACGACGATTTACGCCCTGTAATGAGCGGTGTTTTTTTTCAGTTTTCTACTGAAGGCTTAACCTTTGTGGCGACCGATGCACATAAGTTAGTAAAATATACCCGTGAAGATATAAAAGCCAATCAGGTGGCCGAATTTATTATGCCTAAAAAACCTCTAAATCTTTTAAAAGGTATTTTAGCCGCGAGCGAAGAAGATGTTACTATTGAATACAACGAAAGTAATGCTAAATTTACTTTTGAAAACTCTGAATTGATTTGCCGATTAATAGATGGTAAATACCCGAACTACGAGGCGGTAATTCCTAAAGAAAACCCTAATAAACTAACCATAGACAGAACACAATTTCTTAATTCTGTGCGTCGTGTTAGTATTTTCTCTAATAAAACCACACACCAAATTCGTTTAAAAATTGCTGGTGCAGAGCTTAATATTTCGGCAGAAGATGTAGACTACAGCAACAAAGCCGAAGAGCGTTTAACCTGTGATTATCAAGGTGACGATATGCAAATAGGTTTTAATTCTCGCTTTTTAACCGAAATGTTAAATAACTTGAACTCAGACGAGGTACAATTAGAAATGAGCATGCCAAATAGAGCGGGTATTTTAACGCCTATTGATGGCTTAGATGAAGGCGAACAAATCACCATGCTGGTTATGCCAGTGATGCTGAATAGTTAATAAATTCTCACGACAGTGGGAATCTCATTATACAAAAGCAGCACTCTTTAATGAGATGGCTGCTTTTTTTTGTGGTTTAGAAATGCAAAAACTCAACAATTACAGAACTTATAGGATGTTCTTAAATTACACAAAATTTAGAGAGCCACGCTTTGTCATTTCGACGATAGGAGAAATCTCATAATAATTAGTCAAGATTTAGAACAAATTTGAGAAGCCTCCTCCATCTTACTACATTTCAACTTGACGTCACCAGTCGTTTTTTATGATTGCGACATTCTCACGTAAAGACTCAAAAGCATTTTGTTTTCTTGATAACAACGCTTTGTCATTTCGACGATAGGAGAAATCTCAGAATAATTAGTCAAGATTTAGAACATATTTGAGAAGCCTCCTCCATCTTACTACATTTCAACTTGACGTCACCAGTCGTTTTTTATGATTGTGACATTCTCAGGCAAAGGCGCAAAGCCCCCTAGTAAAAAAATATCATAATAATAAATAATCACTAGTGTCCCATTAAAAATATTAAAATGCTGTCCATCCTTTTAAAATTAAGAACTTTGCACGTTTTTTATAATGTCACCTTCCTTATTTGAAATAATTATTAAGATTTAAAGGAACTATTTTGTGAATTTAAAGTACTTCTGTTTATCAGTTAGTTAGAATCAAGTCTTGGTTCTTATGTCTATTAGCGAAGCGGTCTTATGTCTTTTGTCGGACATTAATGATAAATAATTTTAAAACGGCTAAGATTAAAACGGTAACTCAACATTTAAAACAAAGGAGTTTCGGTATGCAAATCAAACGGTTTAACCCTCGTTAAAACCTATTAGACTTTCCAGAAAACATTCAACGTAGTTCCATTTCAAGATAAATACCTATATTTAAAATTTCATTTTAATTACAGTTAAAGCATTTTCAGATTTATGATGGACAAAATTAAGGAATTAGAAAAATTAGCACGACTTCTCGATCCTGAAGCAAGTCAAAGACATGCTTGGAATACGCAGGTTTTAGATTATTCTAATACCTTTCTAAACAACTTAGAAACTACAAAGGCCTATATCAAAACTGAAGAAGCGGGTAAGGCCATAACCCATCTAGATATTGAAGAAAACGCTACCAATTTAACAACTTTGCTAGCCAGCACCACAAAACATATAGATGGTGTAGGCATAAATCCCGCTTCAAGTGGGCATATGGGGTATATTCCTGGTGGCGGTCTTTATCCCTCGGCACTAGGCGATTATATAGCAGCGGTAAGCAATCGCTATGCTGGGGTATATTATGCGGCTCCCGGGGCAGTGCGTTTAGAAAATATGCTTATAAAATGGATGTGCCGCTTAATGGGCTATCCTCAAGACGCTTTTGGTAATCTAACCTCTGGAGGATCTATTGCCAATCTCATGGCCTTGGTAACCGCGAGAGAGGGCACACCATTTAAAAGCTCGAGATTTTGAACGTGCTGTAATTTACCTTTCAGAGCAAGCACACCATTCTATATTGAAAGCCATTCGCATTTCTGGACTTTCTGAAGCCCAGTTACGATATATACCCTTAGACGAAAATTTAAAGTTATCGCCTTCACATTTAGAAGCAGCAATTATTGAAGATCAAAACAAGGGTCTTATCCCCTTTTATATTAATGCCTCATTCGGTACAACCAATACAGGAACCATCGACCCCTTAGAATCGATTGCCGAAATTGCTAAAAAGCATAAACTATGGTTTCATGTCGATGCAGCTTACGGGGGCTTTTTTAAATTAGTAAACCCTTTAGACTCCAAATTTAAAGGCATAGAAACGGCAGATTCCATCACATTAGACCCTCACAAAACCCTGTTTTTACCCTACGGTTCTGGTGCTGTGCTTATAAAAAATAAAAACACATCTCTTAAAAGCCTATCATTGCTTAGCCGATTATATGCAAGATGTTATTGGTAAAGAGGATGAGATTTCGCCTGCCGACATCTCGGTAGAACAAACCAAACATTTTAGAGGTCTAAGACTGTGGTTGCCCTTAAAACTATTTGGTTTAAAACCTTTTCGAGCAGCATTGGAAGAAAAGCTGTATTTAACCAAGTATTTTTATGATGAAATTCAAAAAATTGAAGGTTTTGAGGTGGGCCCAGAACCCGAATTGTCTGTGGCTATTTTCAGGTATGTTCCTAAAACTAAAAACGCCAACGAATTTAACCGAAAATTAATTGAAGCCATTCAAAACGACGGTCGTATTTTTCTATCATCAACCAACATAAACGGTGTTTTCTGGATACGGATAGCGGTTGTGCAATTTAGAACCCATCTAGAACAGATAAATTTACTGCTCGATATTATTAAAAAAACCATTCAAGAAGAAAATTTTAATTAGAGCAGTTTAAAATGGCCATGCGTAAAACGCGCCTTATATCATATTAGCCATACGACATTTCAAAATTAAATTGGTATTACTGATAAAAAAGAGTCCGATTTGTCCTCAAAAAAAAACGCATCATTATAGCTCACAGCTAATTTATGATCTATAATGATGCGTATCAAAATCAGATTGACCTTCTATTTAAAGACTATCTTGTATGGCTTTAACCATCTTGCTGGCGCGTTCTTTAAGCTCGCTTTCTGTCCAAGACAGTTTAATTAAACAAGAGATATTCCTAGAAATATAATGATCTGATTTTTCGTAGGTTTTCGTTTTAAGATATTCTAAGCCTTTTCTAACTTCTGGCGACACGGGATACAGCGATTTTATATCCTTTAAATGATCCCACTTTTTAAGATAATGCCAATTGTTAGTATAGTAATTCCAACAGGCATCTACCCCACTTTCTTTAAAGTTTTGAGCCACTTTATTGGCAATATCAGCATTTGGTAAAAAGAAATTTAAAAAGGCATAACTTTCTTCTCCACCTTCAGGAACCGTTCTAAAGGTCACTTCTGGAATTTGAGACAAAGCATCACGCAGCACGGTATAATTTCGTTTTTGAATGTCTATAAACTCTGGTAACCGCTTTACCTGTGCTAAACCAACAGCGGCATGCAATTCTGAAATTCTGAAATTATAACCTAAAAACGGATGCGTTTCTGCACCACGATCGTTTCCAACATGGTCGTGACCGTGGTCACTGTAATGATCGGCGTTTAAATAGTAGTCTTTGTTGTTTGTGATTACGGCACCACCTTCACCACAGGTTATGGTTTTTACAAAATCGAACGAAAAACAACCTAAATCCCCAATGCTTCCCAAAGGTTTCCCCTTGTAAGTACCCCCAATCGCTTGACAAGCATCTTCAACCAATAGCAAATTATGCTTGTTAGCAATGGTTTGTAATGCATCCATATTAGCCATACTCCCGCACATTTGCACCACCATAATCGCTTTGGTTTTTGGTGTAATGGCTTTTTCAACAGCCTCTGGACATAAGCCTAAGGTGTCATCAATATCAACTAAAACGGGAATAGCACTCAGCATCATGATGGCCTCAAAACTGGCTACAAAGGTAAATGTTGGCATAATAACTTCATCACCTGCTCCTACACCAGCTGAGGCTAAAGCTACAGTGACTGCGGCAGTACCACTAGACACCAATTGTACATGATTAGATTTAAAGGTGCCTTGTAACTCACTTTCAAGCTCCTTAGCTTTCCAATGGCCATTACGCATGCCATCAAAACCGTAGCGCATCAATACACCACTTTCTAATACATCGTTTACTTCTTTTCGTTCTAAATCTCCAAATAATTCAAATCCTGGCATAATCTTTTTTATTTAATGTTTTTGAGCCTTGTTTTTTTTGGTGTGAAGCAGCGTTTTGAAACTAATTTTAACCTAAAACCTCAATGAAAATATCGGCTTTTTGTGGCGTTAAAAACCATTTCAATACCCTTACCTTCCGGTGAACAAGCAACTGCTCATTTGTTTGTTTATAATTCTATAATAACCTCTTCCATAGGTTTTCTAACCTTTTTAAAGGTTGAAAAAACATCATCATCAGCCCTGTAACCCACTGGTAAAAGTAAAACCGACTGCAATCCTTTTTCTTTTAAATGGAGGATTTTATCAAATTCTTGTGCTGCAAAACCTTCCATTGGGCAGGCGTCTATTTGTTCTAAAGCGCAAACGTTTAACAAATTCCCCAAAGCAATATACGCCTGATTTTTAGACCACTGCAAGCGTTCTTTTTTCGACATGTCCCGCATGGTTTTCTTGAGTCTTTTTCTGTACGGCTCTAAAATACGATCTGGGGTATCACGAGTTTCTTTAATGTTTTTATAATAGCTGTTAACATCTTTTTTCTTGATGTTATCCTGAATGCAAATTACTAATAAATGTGAGGCTTCCAAAACTTGTTTTTGATGGTAAGCATGAGGCACTAAAGCTTCCCGTAATGATGTGTTTTTAACAATAACAAGCTTTATGGTTTGCAAACCAAATGATGTGGGTGTTAAATTAAAGGCTTGTTTTAACACCCTTAATTTAGCTTCAGACAATTTTTTATTGGCATCAAATTTTTTTACGGCATAGCGCCAGTTTAGCTGTTTTATTATATCCATAAGGTTATAGCAATCTTTTTTAAGCAAAAATAAGGTTTGCTTTGGTCTTTTTAGCAAGAAGTAATAAAATAAAATGGATTTAAAACTATGATCACTAAGCTAAAGACCACATTAAGATAACAAGTCTCTTTTATATTTAGGTCTGAATTCAGTTTGGAAATTTAAAAAGTGCTGTTTTTTATGAATAAAATGAAGAAGGATAGTACAATCTCACATAACTTCTTATGACGACGCAAAAAACGATACATTGTAAAAAGCTCACTATTAAAGATATAAAAATTATTTTAAAAAAGTGTGTTTTTTATTTGAAAGAACTAAAAAAGGGTTATATATTTGCACCCGCAATCAAGAACAATACTTGATGAGGCGCTCAAGGAGAAATGGCAGAGCGGTCGAATGCGGCAGTCTTGAAAACTGTTGAGGGTCACACCTCCGGGGGTTCGAATCCCTCTTTCTCCGCTAGGAATTAAACAAATTCCACCAAAACCCTTTAAAACGTACGTTTTAAAGGGTTTTTTCTTTTTAGCATATACCAAAATATTCATTAAATCGTGTAACAAAGGTGGTAAAATCGGGTACCTCAACTTTTTTAAATTTTAGGGTAACCGAATTTTAAGCTTTCCCCAGTATTCACAAGGGTTACAACTAGTTCAAACTTCAAACATCTTGTGTCGTATTGAGGTAAAAATTAAGTTTATTATTAATTAAAAAGGTTACCAAAAATGAAAACAAAAGTATCTATCCTCTTTTATGCAAAAAGAGCAAAAGTCAATGCGAATGGCTTATTCCCTATTTACACCCGCATTACAGTGAACGGAAAACGAATTGAAATGAGTACTGGAAGATTTGTAGATCCATCCAAATGGTCCACCTCTGCGGGCAAAATGAAAGGCCAATCAGAAGAAGCTCGTTCAGTAAATAGGCAGCTTGATATGCTAAAAATCAAGATTATTGATATACAGATGGAGTTAATTCATCAAAATATTCCAATCACAGCAAAAGCATTTAAAAGCAAACTATTAGGTCTTGATGAAAAGCAACGTATGCTCATTCCAATATTCGAAGATCACAACAAAAAGATTGAAGAACTGGTAGGTAAAGAATACGCACCAGGCACATTAGAACGCTACAAAACATCATTAAAACATACTATTGATTTTTTAGAATGGAAGTATAAAATATCAGACATCGACATCTTAAAAATAAATCATGCGTTTATTACGGAATATGAATTCTATTTAAGAAGCGTAAGAAACTGTAGTAACAATACAGCAGTTAAATACATCAAGAATTTCGGCAAAATAATCAAGATATGTTTAGCTAATAATTGGATAGATAAAAACCCATTGAGCAATTACAAAGCGAAAGTTAGAGAAGTAGAACGTGTATATCTAACAGAAGAGGAAATCCAAAAAATACTAAACAAAGAATTCCCAACAGAACGCTTATCATTAGTTCGAGATATATTCTTATTTAGCTGCTTTACTGGTCTGGCTTATATCGATGTAAAGAACCTAACCAAATCTCACATCAGTTTAGGTATTGATGGTGAAAAATGGATATTTACCCATCGTCAAAAAACGGAATCTGCTTCTAAAATTCCGATCCTTCCGGTAACACAATTAATTATCGATAAATATTTAGAGCATCCACAATGCTTAAATGAAAATCGTTTACTACCCATATTAAGCAATCAAAAAATGAATGCCTATTTAAAGGAAATAGCAGGAATTTGCGAAATAAACAAGGAACTCACACTCCATATTGCGCGTCATACATTTGCGACTACAGTCACCCTTTCAAATGGCGTACCTATCGAAAGCGTTAGTAAAATGCTTGGTCATAAAAATTTAAGAACCACACAGCATTACGCCAAAGTTTTAGATAGAAAAGTAAGCGACGATATGAGACTTTTAAAGGAAAAACTGGGTAATACACATACCATTACAAAAGCCAAACAAATTGGTTAATTTTGATGTTGTTGAAAACTTTTTAAGTGTTCAATTCAATAATTTTAACAGAAAATGGTTTATTTTGATAGCACTCGAAATAAACCATTTTTTAATCTATGAATACCTTTTGCATACCATTCTTTCAGGAATTGGAGCGTGACTTTGAATTACTCAAATGCACCTATTGCAATAGTATTGAGCATAGTCAAAAAATGATTTTCTTTTTAGAAAAAAAGTTAAAGCAAATCAATAAATGGGTGAAAACATTTTGCTTTGCAAACGAAAAAGATGAAATCTATTTCTTTAAAGAATTAAAACCATCATTAGTTTCTAAAATCTTATACTACAAATACATTTTAAAAATTGAATCTACATTGCCTCCAGGCAAAAAAGGAAAACGCAAACATTACATCAAGGCGTTAAATAAAGCGACTCAATTAGGAAAAGAAAATCGCGAATTCTATGAATACTTTAGATGTAGAGCAACTTACAGCGACACCAATTATTTTATTAGAAGACCCTATAAGGATATCATTCGTGATCACTCCATGCTTTTGTTTTTTGACTCTAAAATATCTACTTCCCATGATTATCAGGTAGCCAGCTTGATTAGTGCTGATATGCTGATTAATTACTTGGAACGCAAAATTGATGAAATCGATAATAAAAATGGCACCAATAATTATGGCCAACCTGTAAATTATTCCTGGTCTGGTACCAAAATAGATTTGGTAGAACTAATCTATGCTTTAAAACATGCGAAGCTGATTAATAATGGTAATACCGATGTTAAAGAATTAGCGACTCATATTGGTAAAATCTTTAATATTGAATTAGAAGATAGCATTTACCGAGTATATCAAGATATCAAGATCAGAAAAACGGTTCGAACAAAATTCTTAAATAGTTTGGTGGAAAGCCTCAACCAAAAATTGATGGAAGAAGACTCCTAAAACACACAAGGTCTTCCCTACTATGGTTTCCATTATTAAGGCAATAATATAAACAGCTTTCAACTTCTCATCTAAACAAACCTATAAGAGGTCGCTAGTCATATAATTAAAAATCAGCATATTAAATATTTTTCAATTAAAATAACACCCACCTTGGGTTTACCTTGTTAATGAAAAATTACGAAATGAAGTTGCTTTGTATCATAACAATACAAAACACTTTATTATGAATTTACATCCAAAAACACTGTTCCCTGAAACCGAAAATTTAGAACTCTTAAATCATCAACTAGTAACTAAAAGAGATCTATTAAATGTGGTTAATGCACTACTTACAGAGTTAAAGAATGTCAAAAAAGAAGACAAGCCAGCGCAATGGCTAAAATCATCAGAAGTTAGAAAACTATTAAGGATCTCTCCAGGTACGCTTCAAAATCTACGAATTAACGGAACACTCAATTTCAAGCGTGTTGGTGGCATCATTTACTATAAGTATGAAGACATCCAAAACATGCTAGAAAATTAATCATCAAAAAACTTAAACCTTTAATCATGAACTATATTAAACACTTAACAGGTTTTTTCGATAAAGTCATTAACGATAACACCTTAAACCCAACACATATCAGTTTATATATCGCATTGTTTCAATTCTGGAACTGCAACCGCTTCAGAAATCCCATTAGCATTTCGCGCGATGAAGTCATGCGGATCAGCAAGATAAGCTCTAAAGCAACTTACCATAAATGCTTAAAAAATTTACACGCATTAGGATATATAAAATACGAACCATCATACAACCCCTATAAAGGAAGTTTAGTACATCTCTTTAATTTTTCTGAAAACTTAAAACCAAAACCAAAAAACAGCAAGGTTATAAAACAAGTAACAGGTAAGTCTTATACTGGTATTGATACAAGTACTGAACAAGCAGAGGTATCTTATATAAACAGTATAAACAATACAAATAAGTTAAACAATTCAAACTTGAACGAGCAATCTCTAAATTCTAAAAATGAAACTTTAGATTTAAAAAAAGAAGTTGATAATACAAAACAAAAAAAGTTGCGTCAAAAAAATAAAAGTATGGTAACACCAAATGAAAAAGACCTAATCAATTACTTCCTGGAACAAAACTTTCCAGAATTAGAAGCAAAAAAATTCTTTAATTACTTCTCCAGTAATGGTTGGTTAGTAGGTGGCAAAACACCTATGGCCAATTGGAAAGCAGCTGCACAAAATTGGATGATTAATAGCTCTAATTTCAATGCACACCACCACAACACCGACGCAACACCGACAATTCGCCCAAAAAACCTCAACACAGCAACCAATAAAAATTATTCAGAACCTTTATAATCTTTCTGCCGTCATTGCGAACAGAGTGAAGCAAATGCAAAGCATTCACGAATACCAAAATGTTTAAATAAGAATGCATGAGTAATCTCATCATTAGAACTTACAATCAAAATGAATTACAACTACCAAAAAGCAACCAAATGGCTAGAATCTAAAGGACAAGAACTATTTGGCAACCACTTCAAAATTTATGATGAAGACAAAACCATCATTCACAAACTCATGGCCTACAGCACAGGTGATGAAGAAGCAACAAATCAACTCGATATTAATTTAGAAAAAGGGATTTTGCTTTCTGGTCCTATTGGCTGTGGTAAAACAACCTTAATGACACTAATGAAACATTTAGCATCCCCTCAAAATAAATACTATGTGAAATCGTGTAGAGAAGTGAGTTTCGAATTCATTAAAGAAGGTTACGACGTCATAAGCAGGTATAGCAAACCAAGTTTACATCAATCCAAAGCAGGCATCATCTGCTTTGATGATCTTGGTACAGAAAACAATTTAAAATACTTCGGTAACGAGTGTAATGTGATGGGTGAAATTCTATTAAGCCGCTATGATTTATTTATTAGCAAAAAAGTTAAAACACATCTCACAACCAACCTATCTGCATCAGAACTAGAACATCATTATGGCAATCGAGTGAGAAGCAGATTAAGAGAATCTTTCAATCTAATAGCATTCAATAATAATTCAAGAGATAAACGAAGGTAAATTTTACCCATGTTTATTAAACGAGTGTAAAAAATTAAATAATTTACCCTTGTCAACGTCATTGCGAGGAGTGCGCGACGTAGCAATCTCATCAGTTTAAACTGATATTTTAATTATTTAGTAGGTCATATTAAAAGAATAAAATTATTATTTTGATTGTTATTTCAATCAATTAAGCTATATTTGCTTGAAATAACAATCAATTTGTTGTCATGAATAAAAAAACACAAGTACTATTCCCTAAACATAAGGACATTCTTAAGCAAATGGGAGAAAACATAAAACTAGCTAGAAAGAGACGTAAACTTACAACAACTCAAGTTTCTGAAAGAGCTGATATAGTTAGGAGTACATTATATCTAATAGAAACAGGTAGTCCTAGTGTAACATTAGGCGCCTATTTCAATGTATTGAGAGTGTTAGGCTTGCAAGATGATTTCTTAAAACTAGCAGCGGATGATGAGTTTGGAAGAAAATTACAAGATTTAGACTTATTATAAAATGGCAACCGGAAAATTAGACATATACGTCTTCGCGCATTGGAAACCAATGGCAGAACCCGAATTAATAGGTATCCTTTCAGCACTAAATGCAAAAGGAAAAAAGGCCTTTAGTTTTGAGTATGATAAAAACTGGATCAAATCTAAAAACCAAATGCTATTAGATCCAGATATTCAGTTTTACGGTGGTCCACAATATCCAAATAACAAAGAAAATTTTGGTGTCTTTTTAGATAGTATGCCAGATACCTGGGGACGTACATTAATGAAAAGAAGAGCTTCTCAAGAAGCAGCTGTAACTGGAGAAAAAGCAAAAACACTATATGAAATAGACTTTTTACTCGGTGTGTATGATGAAAGCCGAATGGGTGCATTAAGATTTAAAACAGATTTAGATGGTCCATTTTTAGATAATAACAATCTGTCTCCAACACCACCTTGGTCATCAATACGTGAACTTCAAGATGCTGCTCAAAACTTTGAAAATGATACCGAAAATGATGAAGCAAGACAATGGCTAGCTATTTTAATGGCACCTGGTTCCTCTTTGGGTGGTGCCAGACCCAAAGCAAATATTTTAGATAACGATAAAAATTTGTGGATAGCAAAATTTCCTGCAAAAAATGATACCACAGACAAAGCTGCTTGGGAATATCTAGCATATCAATTGGCATTAAAAGCAGGTATAAACATGTCCGAATGTAAAATCCAAAAGGTTACCGGAAATTACAATACATTTTTTACAAAACGCTTCGATAGAGAAAATGGCGAAAGAATTCATTTCGCTTCGGCTATGACCATGACTGGTAATAACGAGGTCAAAATTAGAGATCATCAAGCAAGTTATTTGGAATTAGCAGAATTTATTCAAAATCATGGTAGTAATATAGAATGTAATCTCGAGCAACTTTGGCGCCGTATTGTTTTTAATATTGCCATTTCAAATACTGATGATCATTTACGCAATCATGGGTTTATAATTACAAATAATGGTTGGGAACTCTCCCCTGCTTACGACCTCAACCCGTCTATAGATAAAGATGGTTTAGCATTAAATATAGATATGGATAACAATGCATTAGATTATGATTTAGCAAAAAGTGTTGGCATATATTTTCGTTTAGATGAAAACCAAATGAACGTCATTTTAGAAGAGGTACTAACTGCTGTTGCTTCATGGAAAGAAATGGCAACAAAAATTGGAATTCCTAATAAAGAAATAGAACTTATGGAAAAAGCATTTAATCTCTATCCTAAAAATAACCAATAACCATCAACAGATAACTGACCAATGATTAAACTACACCCTTTAAGGTATAAAAACAACACAAACACAGAATTTACACCCATTAAGGTATAATATTATGGACTTGGATAAAGAAAACCCCATAGCCCAATTTATGAGGGAGAATCGTAAAAAAGCAAATCTAACACAAGTTGAGTTGTCGGACATCACTGGTCTGGGGCTTCGTTTTATTCGCGAACTCGAACAAGGCAAATCTAACCTAATGTTAAGTAAGGTAAATCAATTGCTACTTTTTTTCGGACATAAATTATCTCCAACACCATTATCTAAATTAGATAGAGAAAAGTTAGCGGGAGAATTATAGAATAATTTATATCAGTGTTCAATACTTTTTGATGTTCATTGACACTGAACATTGTAAATTTATGAACAAGTCAACAGAACAATTCAATTTTAATAGTAAATTGTATTCCTTTTAATTTAATAACCTCATCCTATGGAAGCTCAACAATTGGTACACAAAATCGCAACGACTGAAGAAACAAAATCCTACCTCATGCTGGTTCTTGATGCCTTCCAAAATATGGATTACCACAAGCTAAACGATTTGTTAGATGAAGAAGCTTATTACGAAGACATGAAAAAAACAGCGTTCATCTATAAGCAAATGCAAATCTTTAAAGAACTTCGAAAAAAAGAAGATACATATTTAAATCTTTCAACAAATATTTGCACAGGCTGTTTATGCAATGATCCGCAACCAGTTTTTGTGTTCACTGGCAATAATTCTGGTCTTAAATATGCCATAATTATAGAATTCACAGAAGGTGAAATAACAGATATTTATAGATGTTCTGAACAATCAGACTGGTTAGACGGCATGATGCCTTTTTAAACTTCAAAGTACTTATTTAATATAATCCTTCAAGTCTCTAATTTTTAAAAATAAGTGAGACAAATACTATTTTATATAATCTCAATTTCATAAATTTGATGTGAAGGCAAACTTTAATTTTTATTAAACTCAATATGCTTAAAGAACTTTTAAAATTGAAAGGAGTAAAACAAAAATGGCTCGCAAAAAAAATCGGTGTTAGTGAAGTAACCGTGAGCAATTGGGTAAAAGAGAAATCAATTCCGAGTGATAAAAATTATCAAAAAATTAGTGAAGCCTTGAATATTCCATTAAAAGATTTAACGAATTAATGGTGGCGGATAATAAATACAAATTCTCATTTACAGCAGCGTCTTTAAGAACTAAAGACCTTGTTATGGTCGCATTACGGAAATCCTCAAAAAATACTGCCGATCTGGAGCTAACTTTAGGCAATGGAAAATCGGCAACAGGTAAACGTTTATTAGTAGAATTAGAAAATTGGATAAGTACATTAACAGAACATCAAATAGAGGTACTTCAAAACGGTAGTTTTAAATCTCAAAACGAAATAGCCTTTTTAGCAGTATGTAAATACTTGGACTTTATACGTGATTTCGTTATAGAAGTCATCAGAGAAAAATATATAGTATTTGATTATGAGCTAACAGATGGCGACTATTTGTCTTTTTTTAGACGAAAAGCAGAATTTCACCCAGAGATGGATGATCTAACAGAAATAACACAAAAGAAAATCAAACAAGTCACCTTTAAAATGCTTGAGCAAGCAGGCATCATAAATAGTGTCAAGTCAAGAATCATTCAACCTCAATTGATAGAATCAGACACGCAAAAGGCAATAATGAGTGATAATCCAGAATTATTAAAAGTGTTTCTGTATTCAGATATAGACATACAAAGATTACAGGAAGCCTATGAATAGCTTAAACAAAAAATTTGAACACTTATACGGTGTTATTTCTTCGTCCAATTTTCTAAATAAAGAATCATTAGGTGGTGAAATACCTTTTTTTATTGCAGCTTATGATGCCGAACAGGAATTAGACTGCAGAGAAGAAATAAAACTATTAAAAAGAAAACTCGAAAATTCCGGTATTGAAATTTTAGAACTGAACTTATACGACCTTACCTGCGAAATCCTCGAAGCAAAAGGCGGTATGGAACGTATGTTTAAAATTGAAAAAGTAAAAAGCAAAGACAAGTTTTTACGGGCTCTCCAATCGTCTTTAAACATTCATCAAGTATTAATGCCCCTAATTAAACAGAAAATTGAAGCAAGTAATGCAAAGGTATATTTCCTAACAGGCATTGGCTTGGTGTTTCCATTTATACGCTCACATAACGTATTGAACAATTTACAAAATATTGCAAAAGAAGCACCTACAGTCGCTTTTTTTCCGGGAGAATATAATGGCCATTCGTTAAATCTATTTGGCAAACTAAAAGACGATAATTATTACAGAGCATTTAATATTTTTAAAATAGAAGCAAAAATATGATCAAAGATTTTTTTGAAAAGGATATAAACAGATCTATCGAAACGGTTATCAAAGCAGACGATCGCGACCATATCGCAACTGAGGTTACCGAATACGTTATAACAGACGAAATTGCTAAAAAAATAAGAGACTTTTTTCAAGCCTACAATGATTATGCTGGTGCCAATGGGGTTTGGATTTCTGGTTTCTTCGGTAGTGGTAAATCTCATTTATTAAAAATGATTTCCTATGTACTAGAAAACAAACAATACGATGGATATCATTCTGGCGAATTGTTTGCAGAAAAGGTAGACGACGATGCCATGTTAAAAGCCGATATTTTAAACGCAACACGTATTCCGTCAGAGTCTGTACTATTCAACATAGATCAACAAGCACAAATTACCAGTAAAGAAGACGCTAATGCCATTCTTGCTGTTTTCTATAAAGTATTCTATGACCATTTGGGCTATTACGGATTTCAACCGCATGTAGCAGAGTTTGAAATGTGGTTAGATAGCAAAGGTAAATACGAAGCTTTTAAAGCAGAGTATGAAAAAGTAAACGGTATTACTTGGGAAGTAGATCGATTAGAATATTTTGTTGTTGAGGTGAAAGATATTTTAGCATCAATTTTTAATGAAAGTCCTGATAAATATGAAAATATCCTTGATGAATTAGAAGACAGAAACAAGCAATCTATTGAAGATTTTTGTAATCGTGTAAAAAGCTACATTGACACGAAACCCAAAGGCTTCCGTTTAAATTTCTTTGTAGATGAGGTTGGCCAGTATATAAGCGACAACACAAAGCTTATGCTTAACTTGCAAACTATTGCAGAAACTTTAGCAACCAAAACCAAAGGAAACTCTTGGATATTAGTGACCTCGCAAGAAGATATGGAAACGGTTGTTGGTGATATGAACAAAAGCCAGCAAAACGACTTTTCGCGTATCCAAGCACGTTTTAAAATAAAAATACCATTAACCTCTGCCAATGTTGATGAGGTGATAGAAAAACGATTGCTTCACAAAAAAGATACCTATCAAAAGCAATTGGAAAAAGCCCATAAAACCAATGCGGCTCATTTACAATCGCTTTTGTCTTTTTCTGAAGCTGGCGTACAGTTTAAAGGGTTTAAAAGCGATAAGGATTTTGCAAATAAATTTCCATTTGCACCCTATCAGTTCGATTTATTTCAACAATGTCGTATTGCTTTATCAAACCACAATGCCTTTCAAGGAAAACATGCTTCCGTAGGAGAACGCTCTATGTTAGGCGTGTTTCAACAAGTCATTCAAGCTATTGAAAAAAGAGATGAAAACGCTCTGGTTAGTTTTGATTTAATGTTTCAAGGTATCCGTAACGAATTGCGTGGAGACATCCAGCAATCACTACAATTGGGTGAGCGCCAACTAAACGACCCATTCGAAATCAAAGTGTTAAAAACGCTCTTTTTAGTAAAATACTTCAACAGCTTTAAAACCACCAAACGCAATATTTCGGTGTTATTGATAGATGATATCAATGTCGATTTAAAAGCACACGAAGAAAAAATTGAGAAAGCGCTAACCGTTTTAGAAAACCAAAGTTACGTGCAACGTAATGGTGACATCTACGAGTTTTTAACCGATGATGAAAAGGATATTGAAGAAGAAATTAAAAATACAGACATTGATGATCAGGCAGTAACCACCTTATTAAAGGAAATTCTGTTTGATGAGATTATCAAAGACAATCGTATCACCTACCTAGACAACAAGCAAGCCTACGATTTTACCAGTAAAATAAACGGAACCATATTAGGTCGCGAAAAAGAACTGGAAATTGAAATCATAACCGACGATTTCGAAAACAACGAAACCTACATTCAATCGCAAACTATGGGTAGTACTGCCATGAAGTTGTTATTGTCGCCCAACCCAACCTTTATGCGCGATATACGCATGTACATAAAAACAGCAAAGTACGAAAGGCAAAATCGTGGTAACAGTACCAGTCCACAAGTAGCACGTATTTTACAGGAAAAATCTATTCAAAACGTTACACGTAAAAAGAACTTAATCACATTGGCAAACAAAGCATTGGCAGAATCGAATGCTTTTGTAAATGGTAGCAAATTGGAAGCATCTTCTACAGCCGATGGTAAAACCAAAGTCATTAACGTATTTCAAAATTTAGTGGCTGCTGTATATCCTAATTTACGTATGCTTAAAGGTGTAGCGTTTACAGAAGATACCATTAAAACAACCATACATTCCAAACAAGACGATTTATTTTCTGGTGATGACGCTACGATGTCCGAAGCTGAAACAGAAATATTAAGTCTCATCAACAGGCGTAAAAAACAAAGTGACCGTACATCATTAAACGATGTGAAAAATGAGTTTATTAAAAAACCGTATGGTTGGTATCCTAATGCAGTGTGGACCACCATTGCAAAATTGTATAAACGTGGTAAAATAGAATTAACGCAAAATGCTAATTTATTAGAAAATGATGAGGTGTTAAACGCCCTATTAAACAGCTCAAACCATGGCAATACTTTATTAGAACCGCAAGCAACTTTTAATGATGCTTCTGTAAAAAAATTAAAAGACATCTATAAAGATGCGTTTGATGAAAGCTGCGCCTTTCGTGAAGCTAAAGATGTAGCGACTGCTTTTAAAGAAAAACTAAAAGACATGTCCATACAAGTTAATCAACTGTTAGCAAGTAAACGAGACTATCCATTTTTAAGCAGTTTAGAACCCTTTGCAGACCAGTTAACAAAATGGTCAAAAAAAGAATATGCCTATTTCTTAATCAATACTAACGATTTTGAAGATGCTTTACTAGATACTAAAGAAGATCTGCTAGATCCTATCAAGCGATTTATGAATGGTGAGCAGCGTAATATTTACGACCAGGTTAAAAAATTACTCGATGGTAATACAGCTAATTTCGATTACATTCAAGGCGATGAACTAGAAGTTCTTAAAACCTTACTCGCAAGTAACACGCCCTACAAAGGCAATGGCGTACAGTTAGCTAAAGCAGCCAAAGATCAATTAGCAACTAAAGTATTAACGCTAATTGAAGAAGAAAAGGAAAAGGCGACTAAAAAAGCAGAAGACTTAATTACAGACATTACTTCACGTAAAGAATACAAGGCGTTAGAGACTGCACAACAACAGCAAACTATTACTGGTTTAGAGCAACGTAAAAAAGCCTTAAAAGACGAGCGCTTTATCGCTAACATCCGCCAGAGTTACAATCAGTTATCCGAGTTGCATACTGCTGCCTTAAACCTTATGGCGACTTATTTAGCGAAACCACAAGAAGATGGTAAAGCAGCAGAACCAACTACAAAATACATTCGTAGGTCTAACGTGCATATCGATTTTGATAAAAAAGAACTGCATACCGAAGCCGATGTATTAGAATATATAGAAGCGGTTAAAGAAGCCTATTTAAAAAGAATAAAAGACAATATTAGAATAACACTATAACCAATCAACTGAACCGTTTCCAATGGAAAAAAAAACATTATCAAATATTTTAGAGGGGAAAATACTCAAAATACCAGACTATCAAAGAGGTTATGCTTGGGAAGAACAACAATGGAAAGATTTTGTTCAAGATATAGATGCTTTAATTGATGATAAAATTGTAAATCATTATACAGGCACCATTGTTATTTATCAACCTAAAGAAAAGCCTACAGAATATTATGGAATTGATAGACTGGAACTAGTTGATGTTGTAGATGGCCAACAACGATTAACAACGTCAAGTCTTTATTTATCTATTATATTGAAAGAATTAATAAAGCAAGGAGAAAAAGATTATGACACTAAATTACCGCTTTTGTTTTCCGGAACTAAAAGTCGTCTTATTTTAAATAACGATACTTCAGATTTCTTTTTTGACCTTATCTCAAAAGGTACGACAAACGTTGCTGCAATAACGGTGCATCAAAAAAGACTTTTAGAGGCTCACAATTATCTTAAATCACATATTCAACAGCAATTAGATTCAAAAGGTACTGAAGGTGTAAGTTATCTAAAAGATGTATTTGATGCTATTATACGCAAACTTAATTTTTCGTTTTATCCTATTGAAGTTGAGAGTGAAATTGGGATGACATTTGAACTAATGAATTCCAGAGGGAAAGGACTTTCAGCGTTAGAGTTATTAAAAAACTACCTGATGCATTGGGTGTATAGAAATATCACACAAGAAAACGAAAAAGAGGATGTTACCAATACGATTAATAAATCTTGGAAAGAAGTATATACCAATATTGCAAAATGTAACGGTAGCGAAAATCAATGTTTAAGAATAGCGTGGACTTTATATCATTCGCACACACCAAAAAACTGGAAGGGTTATAAAGGCTTTAAGGACAATGATGTTATTCCGTTAAGAGACTTTTCAATAAAAACGAAAGCAGATACCCAACAGTTTATAAACCAGTTTACTTATGGATTAGCAGAAATTTCTATGCATTATGCTGCTATTATACAGCCTTCCAAAAGTTCACCAATTATAGACGAATTTAAATGGTTAACTAAAATTAAAAATGCGGGTAACATAGCAAATTTTTTACCACTTATGGTAGCTACTCGTTTAGGTGTTGTTGCAGATGAAATCCCTCATGACAAATATATTAACTTACTAAAAGCATTAGAACTATTTTCGTATCGCGTGTTTTTGTGGCAAGGGAAACGTAGTAATGCAGGACTCTCTAAATTTTACAGATGGGCAGATGATATTTTCTCTAAAAAACATGATATTGAAGCAGTAACTGAATGGATTTTAGGTACCATTAATTGGTATTCTAATGAAAATAGCTTTAGAAAAGAACTTAAAGAAGATTTTTACGATTGGTATCATTGGAGACGATTATTACGATATACATTGTATGAATACGAACTGGATTTACTCACAGAAGAGGGAAAAGGCGCTAAACCTAAACTAGCTTGGGATGATTTAACCGATGCCACTTTTGAGCATATTTTACCACAAACACCAAAAGAGGATTCTATATGGAAACAACAATGGACAGATGAAGACATTGAAACCTATCTACACGACATCTCAAACATTGTTTTAACCAAAGACAATTCTCATTATTTAAATTTCGAGTTTTCCAGAAAGAAGGGAGAAGCAGGAATAGGACATTGCTATGCCAATTCAGACATACGACAAGAACGTAAAATTGCAGAGTTTGCAGATTGGACACCAGAAAGCTGTAAACAAAGAAAAGATACACTTAATAAATGGATTATAGATAGATGGGGAATAGACCAACATTATAAAGTACCTAAAGAGATAGAAGATATTGAAGAGGAAGAAGAAATTTTAGAAACTGTTTAGCCATTACCATCAATTTAAAGAACGTATTAATGAACACCAACAACCTAAAACGCTTCGCACAAGCAGCACGCTTAAAACTACTGGACCAAATTGGCGCAAAGTTAGAAAAGGTACTCACCACCGATTCTGCAGAGTTACGCGAAAAAGCCAACCAAATAAAACAGTTACAAGAAGCCATTAATAAAAGTAGTAAGCAACAAGTTATTGATACCGTTGCCTATACCTGGTTTAACCGTTTGGTAGCCCTACGCTTTATGGATGTAAACGCTTACGAACCTATTGGCATAAAAGTAGTATCGCCAGCTAGTAATGCCACTTTGCCAGAGTTATTGCAAGAAGCCAAAGCAGGTAATATATCGCAAGAGTTGCCTGTAAACCACCAACGTATTTACCAAATACTAGATGGTACAATACCAAGTAGCAACGCCCAAAATGAAGCCTACAGAGAATTATTAGTTGGTGCTTGCAACCAGTTGCATACGGTATTTCCGTTTTTATTTGAACGTATTAACGATTATTCCGAACTACTATTACCAGACGATCTCATTTCAGAGTTTTCTATTGTAGAAGACATTAAAAATGGCATGCCACCAGAAGATTGCGAAGAAGTGGAAATTATTGGTTGGATTTATCAGTTTTATATTTCTGAAAAGAAAGATGAAGTGTTTGCAAGTAAAGCTAAAATAAAAAAAGAAGACATACCTGCGGCAACCCAACTCTTTACACCTCGTTGGATTGTAGAATATATGGTACAAAACACAGTTGGTAAGTTGTGGTTACAAAACAAGCCACAATCGCGATTACGTGAGCACATGCCTTATTTTATTGAGTCACCATCTGTAAAAAGTGACGATTATTTAAAAATAAATTCTGTTGAAGAGATTACCTTATTAGACCAAGCCTGTGGCTCGGGACATATTTTAGTTTATGGCTTTGAGTTACTTTCTAAAATTTATGAAGAAGAAGGCTATAACGAAAGCGAAATACCCAAGCTCATCATAGAAAAAAACCTCTATGGTTTTGAAATTGATGTACGTGCAGCCCAATTAGCAGGTTTAGCCTTAATGCTAAAAGCACGCAGTTACCAACGCAGAGTCTTTAAAAAAGAAATCACCCCTAATATTTTATGTTATAAAGATTTAAAACTAACAGCGGAAGAGATAAAAGACAGTTTTTCACAAATGGTTTTTAAAGCTACCGATGCTTTATTATTTGACCTTAACAACATGCAACAAGCTACCAATTTGGGTTCATTGATGATACCACAAACCAATAGCCAAGAACTTACTAATATTTTAGAAGTAGTAAATAGTAAACTGAACACCAACGATATCTTTTTAAAGGAAAACTTAATCCAAATTAAAGAGGCTTTAGAGCAATTAGTGTTGTTAAGTACCAAATTCCATTGTGTAGTAGATAACCCCCCTTATATGGGTGGTGGCAATATGAATAAAGCATTGGGCGACTTTGTAAAAGTGTTTTATCCAGACAGTAAAGCCGATTTAATGGCGTGTTTTATGGAAGCTGGTTTAAAAGCTTTAAAACCTAAAGGCTTTTTAGGGATGATTAACCAACACTCATGGATGTTTTTAAGCAGTTATGAAAAACTGCGAAAAAAACTGATAAAAAATACTTTTTTTGATACGCTACTGCATTTAGGGTCTCGCACCTTCCCAGAAATTGGTGGCGAAGTCGTGCAAAATGCTTCGTTTACGTTTTGGAACACAACAGCAGATGAAAAAGGAAGTTATTTGCGTTTAGTAGACGAAAATACGACTGAACTTAAACGTAACAAAACCCTTCAAGCTATTCAAGATTTTGATTGTAGTTGGTTTTATAGGTCAGATCAAAGTGATTTTAATAAAATACCAGGAAATCAAATAGCTTATTGGTTGAAAACGAAATCTTTTCAGATTTTTGAAAACGAGTTAATGGGTGTGCAAACCACTCTATTTCAGGGTATAATTACAGGTAAAAATGACGAAGCCATTAGGTTATGGAGTGAAATTGAAAATAATAAATTTTCTTGTGAATTAGAAGATATTAATGAATTCAATGAATTAAAATATTGGGTGCCTTATAATAAAGGAGGTCTCTCTAAAAAATGGTATGGTAATCTTGAATTAGTTATTAACTTCTCTCAAAAAGGACGGGATTTTACTCGAGGAAAACATCAATTCTATAGATATTTTTTCAAGCCATGTTTTTCGTGGAATTACATTGGTTCAAATACGCCTATGGCTAGATATTACTATGGAAATACTATTTGGGATGTTCATGGTTCTAGTGGTTTTATGAAAGAAAATGACAAACTATTATATAGAATGGCTTTAATAAATTCCAAAGTAGGAAAATACCTTTTAAATATTATCAACCCAACAATTAGTTTTCAGGTAGAAAACATTGCCGCAATTCCAATAATAGAGTCTGATAAAAGCAATTTAGAATTAATTCAGAATAATATTTCAAATTCTAGTGTTGAATGGAATTCAAGGGAAACCGCTTGGGACTTTAAACAAAATGAACTCATCCGTATCAATGGTCAAGACACCTCGGCTTCGCTCGGCACAGGCCTAGAAGAAGCTTATGATAGTTATTGCCACTACTGGCAAAATAAGTTTTTTGAGTTGCACAAAAATGAAGAAGAACTCAACAAACAGTTTATAGACATTTACGGCTTACAAGACGAGTTAACACCAGACGTACTGTTAGAAGATATTACCATTTTAAAAGAAGAAACCAGCATAGTCAACAACCAATTGGTATTTAATGCCAAAGAGGTATTACAACAATTTGTAAGTTATGCAGTGGGTTGTATGTTTGGGCGTTACAGTTTAGATAAACCAGGTTTAATCCTCGCCAATCAAGGCGAAACTTTGGAGGACTATCTTAAAGCTGTCACACTGAGCGCAGTCGAAGTGTCTTTCCTTCCCGATGATGATAATATTATACCAATCCTAGACAACGAATGGTTTGAAGACGATATCGTAGGACGTTTTTACGAGTTCTTAAAAGTCACCTTTGGGAAGGCCAATTTTGAGAAAAATCTCGCTTTTGTAGAAGAGTGTTTGGGTAAAGACATCCGTAAATACTTCTTAAAAGACTTTTATACAGACCATGTAAAACGCTATAAAAAACGTCCTATTTATTGGATGTTTTCTTCGCCATCAGGTGCGTTTAACGTGCTTATTTATATGCACCGCTACACACCAGATACGCTTAACCAAATACTAAACGGCTACCTAAAAGACTACCGCGAAAAACTAACAGCAGAATTAGACCGTCAAGCCCACCTTAAAAATGTGGGAACCGCCAGAGAGCAAACCCTTGCTACCAGAGAAGAAGACCGCATCCGCAAAGTACTACTAGAATTACAAGAATACGAGCGCGAACTCTACAAAATGGCCACAGAACGCATCAGCATCGATTTAGATGATGGCGTATTGGTTAATTACAACAAGTTTGGTAAGATTATTAAAGAAGTAAAAGGCCTTAACGATAAAAAAGCCAAAGACAAAGTGAGAAAATTTGATTGGATAGATGTAACGGAAATAAGGTAAAAAATGAGTCAAAAAATACAAGAAGCATTAGAACATAAATTCAAATCGCACGATGTCATATTTTGGTATGATGAGAACAGTGAACTCAAAGAAGATTTTGAAAATTTAGTATTTAATAGTATTGAAAAAGTACATGTAAATGGCAACGAATTTGAAGTAAAACACCGCGTAACAACCAAAAAGGCTGAAGAAAAATACTTACTCTATTTTAATACCAAAAAACCAAAAAACAACGAAAACTGGTTGTTGGATTTAGAGTTGGCTTACCATCAATTCCATACAGATCAAGAAGCCATTATATTACAAGAATTAGGGTTAGACTTTAATTTTAAAACATTAGTGGCGAAGCATCTATTGTTTTTTAAATCCAAAGAGCGTTTAGATAATTTAAAAAGCCTATTAGGTGATGGCGATAGCCATAATGATATTCGCTATAAAATGCTGGCAGTAGTCTTTAACACGGAACACGTTAACCTAAATACCTTTATTCATGCACATGGAACCGCGTTTGCCAATGGCAACGAAAAAATGGATCGTGATCTGGAGCGTTACAATTTAGTAGATTTCTATTGGAATGAAATTAATGATAAGTTTAAGTACCAAAATAAAGCACCTAAAATTTATGATTTCTTAATTGAAGCATTTAGCAATAGCGCCATAACAACGGAAACATCTAAATTATCAAAAGAGTCTAAATTGTTACTGTCGCTTTGGAAAGACACCATCACTTATAGAACAGGGTTCAATACCATTTCAGAAAAAATTGCTGAAGATTTAAACATAGAGGACCAATTAAACACCATAAATCTTGAAACAATTCTAGAAGAAGATCTATTTAAATTAATAGATAAAAAAATAATTCACGAATTGGTTCATCGATTAATTGACGAAAGTATATCAAATGAGAGTATTCAAACAAGCATTAAGTCTAGAGAAAATAAATTTTGGTATACAACTTTCGAACCCTACTACCAATGCATAGCATTTGCTTCACAATTACAGGATAAAATAAAAACCACACAAAGTATTTTTAAATCCATTACCGATGGTCTGCAAAACTATACCAATACCTATTATGAAATAGACTATTTGTATCGTAAATTCATACTATGGTATAGAAAATCGAACCATGATAGTATTTTAGGAAGATTAGCAAATACTATTGAAAAACTATATACCAATACTTGGTTACTAAAATCTAACAACCAATGGCAAAAAGTCGTTAATAATGTTAATACTTGGCCAATTAACGAAAGTTATGCCCAACGTCAATTTTATAAGCAGCACGTAAAACCGTTTGTAGATAAGAACCAACGTGTTTTTGTGATTATTTCAGATGCGCTTCGTTACGAATGTGGCGCGGAGTTAAATAACCTTTTAGTAAAAGAAAATCGCTATGATGCTTCAATACAAGGGTTAGTGGCTTCAATACCTTCATATACACAATTAGGTATGGCGTCATTGCTTCCCAATACAGATATAAAAATTGATGAAGGTAGTGATGCAGTAAGTGTTGATGGCATGTCGGCTTCTGGGGTTATTGGAAGAGCAAAAATTTTACAACAGAATTCAGAAGCTAGAGCGACGGCAATTAAAGCGGATGATTTTATGCAATTGAATGCCAATACAGACGGTAGAGAATTTGTAAAGCAATACGATGTTATTTATATCTATCATAATAGAATTGATAAAACAGGGGATGACAAAACTACTGAAGATAAAGTGTTTGATGCTGTTGAAGATGAATTAGACTTCTTTATGGAAATGCTAAAGAAAATTTCCAATATGAATGGTAATAACATGCTTATCACTTCAGATCATGGTTTCTTATATCAGTATCAAAATATCGATGAAAGTGATTATATAAAATTAGAAGTAAAAGGTGATGTCGTAAAATACAATAGACGCTTTGTTTTAGGCAATGATATAACTGCTAACGACACTGTAAAACAGTTTACACAAAAACAATTAGGGCTTTCAAGTACGGGTGATGTATTAATTCCAAAATCAGTAAATAGGCTACGTGTAAAGGGAGCGGGCTCTAAATTTGTACATGGTGGTGCGTCGTTACAAGAAATTATTATTCCTGTTATTAAGGTCAACAAAAAAAGACAAGACACCACAACTTTTGTAGACATTGATATTATTAAATCAACAGATAAGATTACAACAAATTTATTGCCAGTATCATTTATTCAAATGACTGCGGTTAATAAAAACAGTTTAGGAAGAACTATTCGCGCCGCAATATTTGCTGAAGACAATACGATGTTAAGCGACCAATATAAATACGTATTCGATAGCGAGGATGAAAACCAAAGGCAACGTGAAGTGAAACATAGGTTTCAATTAACAGCATTGGCTAGTGGTAAATATAAAAACCAACGCGTAAAATTAGTCCTCGAAGAACCTATGGATCGTTCAAATAAATGGAAAGTATATAAAGAATATTACTATACACTTAACATATCATTTACAACTGATTTTGACGGATTTTAACTAGTAACTAGTCGCTAGTAACTAATAGCTAATGGATATGAAAACATTAAATGAAAAAATAAACACCCACTTCGCAGGTAAAGTAGTCCGTAAAGATCTTACTAAACTAGTTAAAGGTAATGCTATTGTACCCACTTACGTTTTAGAATACCTATTAGGTCAATATTGTGCGACTGATGATGAAGAAACCATTATTCAAGGGGTTGAAACAGTCAAAACTATTATAGCTAAACACTTTGTACATCGCGAGGAATCCCAAATCATAAAGTCAATGGTTCGAGAAAAAGGATCTCATAGAATTATTGATAAAGTGGCTGTGCAATTAAATGATCGTCAAGACAGATATGAGGCGTCTTTCGCTAATTTAGGACTGACTAGAATACCAATTTCAGATAGTATCATTAAAGAACATCAGAAATTATTGTCAAGTGGTGTTTGGTGTATCCTTACTTTAGGGTATTCACCTTCTGAAGAAAGAGATCACACACCTTGGTTTGTTGAAAGTTTAAAACCCATTCAAGTATCTAATGTAGATATTGATGAATATAAAAGTACACGTAAACAGTTTTCAAAAGAAGAATGGATAGACATGCTAATGCAATCCATTGGTTTAAATCCTACTGAATTTACATTTAGATCAAAATTATTGCAACTAACACGTTTAGTACCTTTTGTAGAAAACAATTATAATTTGATTGAATTAGGGCCAAAAGGAACTGGTAAATCTCATATCTATTCAGAAATGTCACCACATGGAATTTTAATATCTGGTGGTGAAGTATCGAAAGCAAAATTATTTGTAAATAACAGTTCTGGTGAAATTGGTTTGGTAGGCTATTGGGATGTTGTAGCATATGATGAATTTGCAGGTAAAACAAAACGCGTAGATCGTGGTTTAGTAGACATCATGAAAAACTATATGGCAAACAAGTCATTTTCAAGAGGTACTCAAGTATATGGCGCATCCGCATCTATGGTTTTTGTGGGGAATACAGACCATTCTGTAGCTTATATGCTCAAGCATAGTGATTTGTTCGATGCACTACCGAAAGATTACTACGACACCGCTTTTTTAGACAGAATGCATGCCTACTTACCAGGTTGGGAAGTTCAAAAATTGCGTAACGAAATGTTTACATCGGAATATGGTTTCATAGTAGATTATCTGGCTGAAATATTAAAAAACTTAAGAAAAGAAGACCGTACGCACGATTACACGAAGTTTTTTGAATTATCCAGTACTATTACAACTAGAGATAAAACATCCATAGCAAAAACCTATGCAGGTTTAATTAAAGTCATTTATCCAGATGATGCGTATTCAGAATTGGAAGCAAAAGAAATATTAGATTTTGCAATCGAAAACAGAAAACGCGTTAAAGATCAATTGCGTAAAATGGATGAAACCTTTGAAGAAGTAGATTTTAGTTATGTGAGTAAATCTTCAGGTGAATCATTTGACATAGAAACTTTAGAAGAAATCCAATACAAACCAAAGCCAGTTGTTTCTGAAGGAAATGAAAACCAAATGGTTTCAAATGAAAGTAGCCCTCAAATAAAAGATAAAATCCAATTAAATCCTGGTCAAAAAATCATTAGGGATAACCAAACAGGTATTTCCTATGATAACCTGTTTGGAGCATATTTATTAAACAGTTCGGATATCAAAGTGGTGGATCCTTATGTTAGATTGCCATATCAATTGAGAAACTTAATGGAGTTTGCAAAACTAATCGCTGAAAAAAAAGAAACCGATTCAGAAGTCAAATTACACCTGGTAACAAGCAATAATGAAGATTTTATAGCGAATGTAAAAGAAGCCTTTGACCAAATGACATATTCATTAGAATCCATGGGTATTATTTTTTCCTATGAATTTGATGATTACATTCATGACAGGTCAATTACATCTGATAATGGTTGGAAAATAATCCTCGGAAGAGGCCTTGACATTTGGCAAAAAACTGGTGGTTGGTATGATATCAGTGAATATGTTCAAGAACAACGTATTTGTAAAGCTTGTGAGATTACATTTGTAAAGGAAGGATAATTACTTTGCGTTTTATAATTTGAATTATTGTTAAGGATTGTGAATAACTATTTACAATAAAGTAAACGGTTTTACATAAATTCGAAACCTTTATAATTGTATTAAAAAGCGCTTTTGGTTGATAGTAGATATCATAAAATTAACTTAAAAGTGAAATAAATTTGTAAATTAACTTATAAGTGAATAACTTTGCACATATAAAACCAATAGCACAATACAAAAAAGTAGGCTACTATTCAGTATGTATTAATGATAATGAAATCTCTTTATTTGAAAAATTTATCAAACAACATACAAATACGAATAAAAAAAAGTTAGACCATATACTTAATTGGCTAAAAGTTATAGGAAACAAATATGGTGCACAAACACATCACTTTAGACCAGAAGGAGAAACAGCTGACACTTCTGCACTCCCACCCAAAGGAGTTGACCGTAAACCTCAATATACAGAGTATGGTAAAAAGAAAGCAAACAATTTGCGATTATATTGTTTGAGAGCAAATGAACACATTGTTTTCTTATTTAGTGGAGACATTAAAACAACTAAAAAAGCGCAACACTGCCCAAATGTTAAAGATCATTTTAAATTAGCAAACCAAATTACTAAAGCAATTGATAATGCTTTTATAGATAAAGATATCACTTGGAACGATGATTATACACAAATAGAATGTAATGAAGATTTTAAAATCTATTTCTAAAAACACACTATGAAATTTCCACAAAACAATATTATAGATAATTGGTTAAACAAAAATGGTAATCCTGAAATAGCAAGATTAGTAGAAAAAAATCTTGCCTTAACAGAAAAGATTAATTCCATATTAAAAGAACGTGGTATTAAAAAAGGTGAATTTGCTAAAATGTTAGGCAAAAATCCTTCTGAAGTATCAAAATGGCTATCAGGTGCTCATAATTTAACTTTGAAAAGCATTAATAAAATGGAGTTTGTTTTAGGTGTCGATTTAATTAATATTGAACCTATTACAGAAGTTAAATATGTGTATTTAGGCTTAATTCAAGGCGGTGAACTTGAAAACGCAATGAACGATTATGAAGATTCTAATTACAATATTGCTATGTAATGTCAGAAGTCAAAATAAATCCAGAAAAATTACACCTCTTTCATATTAACATTATTGAAAGTTCAATAAAAGATTTACCTAACAAAGGTAAAGTTCCTTTTAGTATTAATGTTGCGCATAAAACAATGCACAATTTAAAAGATGAACGTATTAAAATTGGCCTGTTAATTGACCTCCAAACCAATAGTTCTGAAACAAATAATGCAAATGCTCACTTTAATATAGATTTTCATTTTCAAATAGAAGAATTAAAAAACTATTTTGAATTAAACGAAAAGAACGAACCTATTTTTGCAGGTTTGTTAATCGCAACTTTATTAGGCGTTAGCTTCTCTACTGCAAGAGGTATTATTTATGAGCGTCTATCAAATACAAATATGCAAGGAATTATTCTACCTGTTGTATCTCCACAAAAAATGCTTACACAACAAATAATTGAGGATAATAAAGATATTAGTAAGTAATTATATCCCCACAACCCAAAACCCGGATCGAGCGTTTAGAATCTATCAGGTGGATAGATTTAGCGAAGAGGCCAGCTGGCGTGGTGGTTTAAACTATTTTATTTTGTAGTCCCCACAACCCAAAACCCAGTTTTCTCGCTTGCTTTAGCTTGAGCCTGTCGAAAGCTCAAAACCCTCTGTCTTTTGTGTTGTTCCGCTTACCTTACAAGTTTAGCGTTTTTTTGGTCTTCAAGGTAATAGCACATTGCAGTTTTGGTTTTCATAAAATCAAACCAAAATACAATAAGCTATTACCTCTATTATGGTATCATAAAAACCCTAAACTCCCCCAAGCTATGTTACATAATACAAGTTATAATACTTCCCTATTTGTAGCCCTACGGGCGTATTTTATTTCGGGTGTAGTTATAACTGGTATTATGTAAAATATCGGCTAGCCTTTGCGCACAATTTTGTACAAAAAACACAATTAGCCGATATTCACGAGTACATTCATTTTAAATAGAAAAGGCACGAGCTAAATATCGGCTTACCTACGCTCAAATTTGAACTTAAACATAAACTTTTCGTTTCTTTGAAATTATAAAACCACTTTTCCCCACCACCCAAGTCAGCGGTTATAAAAAAATAGGCATACAAAATGTATTTATACGCCATAGCACATTACTTTTTTCGTTCCTTAAAAAAGCAATAAGCTATTGTCTAAAAGTCCTGTATAAGTAGCTTGTTTAAATGCTGTTTTATCAAACAACTATTTAAAACACTACCCATACAAACGCTTCATCCAACGCTCAAATACGAACTGAAACCTATTTTTTTAAGTGTTAATTCCCCTAAAAGTGTTTCCCTTTTTTAATTAAATAATCAGATGCTTGTTTTTCAATATCATCCTGTGTCCATATTTTATTTTCCAACACCCAACTATTTATCGTTTCCTTATCAAAATAAAGCCTTTTACCTCTTTTAGAATGCGGTATAGTATGACTACTTGTTAGTTTATATATATGCGATTTTGATAAACCTAAATAATTTGAAAGCTGTTCAATATCCATAATTTTAGAAGTAATAATATTGGTTTCTTTTGTACCAATATTTGAATAGATGTTTTCAAGTAAGTTTTCAATTCTCTTTAATCTTTCGTTAATAATTTCAAAAGGATTTTCCATAATAATCAAGTTTATATTAGAGTATGAAAATAAAAAAAGGCAGCAAATATAGGTAGCTTCCTTCTGCCAGCGCCCAATGCTATAAAGGTCAAGCCCTACGGGTTTTGAATAAAACTTTTTTCAAATAAACTCTAAATGTCAGATTCAAGGTTTTAGTATAAAAAACTTTTATCCAAAAACCTTGACAGCATCACCCACGCTACCTTAACATCAGCTTTCTTTTTTCTTTTCTTTTAAAAAATTAATTGCAAAAGAAAAAGTCCAATCGAAATGACCGGACTTTGTATAATTCAGTAAAGGTTACCAATCAAAACTGAATATTCTATTTTTTAGATTTTGTTAACCATTTTAAGAAAAGAGATACAGCGAAACTAACCGAAGCACCAACGACTGCTAAAATAACAGTTTTTAAAATATCTTCCGAAAAAATATTCGGTATGATACTCAATAAAGTACCCGACGTGGTGCCAACTTTTAATGAAATATCTGCTTTCATGAGTCCTAATGTATCTCAACCTCTTTTTTAGCCTGATCATCAACCGTGACTTGACTAACAGCAGATAAAACGCCTCCTGCAACCGCTACATAACCGGCAATGGTTACGATGCTTGCAGGTAAGGCAATAGGAGCAGCAATAATACTACCGCTAACAGCTAATAATGATAATCCGATGGTTCTCAAAATTCTAAAAAATTTAGGTGTGGGAGCTTTAGCTCGTTCTTTTAAATTCATAACATATATTTTTAAGATGAAACGTCTTTTAAGCAGAGGTAATTAACAATTCCACTTCCGTATTCTTGTCTAACAGTGGAAAAACCAAATCAGTCAATTTTTTGAGTGCTTTTCTTGAATAATTACCCTTACCTATTCCAGTGCAATTAGATACTGGTGCAATGCAACCTAACAGTTCTTTTTTGGCATCATTTGCAGGATGAATTAATATGAATTGTCTTCCTGGTACATCAATGAGATGTATATGCCAACCAAACTTTTTACTAAATCGCTTTTTTAGAATGTACTTCCCTTCAGGAATACAAGATACCATGCGCCTGTTATTTAACCAGGGCAATTCAATGGTATAACAAATAGTTTTTCCATCGTATTGCAATAGTCCATGAGTACCTTCAGGGAAATAGATCCTATGTAATACTAATAGCATTATACACCACTATCCACTTTTACAATAAATAATGGATTGTATGCACCATTTTTAAGCGGATACATTTGGCCATTAACCTCTTGATAAAACTCAATACCTAGTGCTAAAAACAAAGGTTTTGTGCTGTTAGCAGTAACAGCATTACTCAAATTGATAGCTGCAGTTGCAGTGGTATCCCATGGTAATATGGCTGTTTCTGAAGTAGCAACAACAAAAGTTTCTGCTTCAAAATCTACTTCAACACCACCAGAAACCATTTTAAAATGCGTAGTTCCACTTGGAGCTGCAATCATATTAGATGGAATAAAAGAAGCGAGATCAGCATCCAAAGTACCAGCGACACGATCAATCGTTGCGGTAAATGGTGCGAACAAGCTCGTTCCTAATTTCCCTCGAATATTAAATTCAAATCCAAATAACAATTCAGCTTCACCATCAATCACGTTTCGTAATCCACGTACACTAGTCGTGTCCGCTTGAATCACTTTTACCATAGATTGGGTTAATCTGCTTACCATTCTGCTGTCAGCAGAATTTAAGAGCAATGGTCGTAGTGCTGTTCTTAAAAGTTTACCTGCCTTCCCTGCTCTACCAAACTCTGAACCATTTTCACGCGTTCTTTGAAACGCAGGATCATTTGCAATTCTATTTGCATCAATACCACCTTTTTCGCGCGCTAAATGTCCGTCTTGGGTTTTATAAAAGGTAATATCTCCAATAGTACCTTTTAGTTTAATTATGCCTTTTTGCCTTGCCATAATTTTAATTATTTAGTTAAACAATCCGTTTAAATCAATAAGATGTTGCAACAAACTCGATAGATTTGAAAACAAATATGACTTGACTAAATCAATAATAAAGGCAAGGGCAGTTCCATATGTCACTAACTGCTCCAAATGGCAGTAAACAGCACAAATAACCTCTAAAAAGGAATGGAAGTTGAGGTATATTACCAATAGAAAGAATTGACTAAAAAAACAGTATTTTTAATCAGGCTTAAAATGGAATCATTTAGTAAGCTAATGTATATTAAAGCCTAACCAAAAGCATAGATAGTATATGAAAAATGACATGCAAAGAGTATGCATCTATCCAAAAGACGTTCAGCTAATCACGGGGAAGCGTTATCGTCAAAGTGTAAGACTCGTAAGGAAAATTAAAGAAGACCTCAATAAGACCACCAATGAGTTCTTAACCATTGATGAGTTTTGTGCTTATGCTGGCATAAAATATGAACAAGTCTCTCACTTGATTTTAGGATAGTAAATCCATTTAATAATTGGGAGATAATTCATTAACAAAAACAATCCATGCCCTATTAAAACTAGTTCAAATTTTAGTGTTCTATAACTAAAAACCCTTTGATTTATTGACTTAATTCACTACTTTTACAATACACAATTTAGTGGTATTTAGTACGTAAAAAAAGGAGTCTAAATCGGTTACCTTTATTGATTTTAAAATCATAAGTATCTGATTTATAATAGCATAGTAAGAGGATTACAATCCCTCTTTCTCCGCCAAGATTTATTCAAAATCGACGAAAGTCCTGTAAACTGAATGTTTATGGGACTTTTTATTTTGCCCAAAACATCAAAATATGTATTAAAAAGGATCAAGTCCAGGATCAGGATCAAGTCCAAAAGTGGATCATTCTCAAAAGTTGTGTGTAAATTGAAATAAGATTGCGATTTTTGTTTTTAAAAATATTATTTTGGACAATTATCTAGAACTACTCAAACTTATTTTACCTGAATTTTTTATACTCTTATTTAAATTCTATCAGTGAATTCCAGAATTATAAAGAAGGATTTAAAAACGCATTTAATGTAATAAAAAACGGGCATTATGTTGCTAAATGTAGCTTTAATTCTATTAAAATTTCATTAAATTCGTAACCTATAGATATAATGGATATATATACACCATTAATTATATATACGTTGTAAAACATACCCAAAAAACGCTCGGAAAGTAAAATTAACATTCTAAAATTTTGAAAATAGTAACTTTTAAGTTACCTTTGTCTTAATGGGAAAAGTTAGGCAAGTAATACAATACAAAAATTATTTCGAGGAGTTTTTGCTTGCTCAACCGAAAAAAGTTCAAGACAAAATATTTAAGGTCATTGAAATAATTGAAACCTATCAACATGTGCCAAAAACATACTTGGCACCAATGAAAACTCATAAAGGATTATTTGAAGCCCGAATTAAATTAGGCTCGAATATTTGGCGAGTTTTTTGCTTCTTCGATAAAGGTAAATTAGTTATACTCTTGAACGGATTTACAAAAAAGACGCAGAAAACACCGAAAAAGGAAATTGATAAAGCTGTCCGATTAATGAAAGAGTATTACGAAGAAAAAAACCAAAAACATGGAAACTAAAAGCTGGAAAGACATTAAAGATAAAGTTTACGGAAAAAAAGGTACTGAACGCAGAGACGAACTTGAAAGAGATTTTGAGTCCTTTAAAATAGGTTTGCTTTTGAGAAATGCTCGTGAGGAAAAAAATTTAACTCAACAACAACTTGGAGAATTGATTGACAAAAAACGAACTTATATTTCTCGTGTAGAAAATGATGGTAGCAATTTGACTTTAAAGACTTTATTTGATATTGTAGAAAAAGGACTTGGCGGAAAAGTAAATATTTCAATAGAAGTCTGATATAAAGTACGTTTTACAATAACTAAGCATTCGTGTGGTCGGTACGACCCAACATGAATGCCGTGTTGACTGAACCGGTGTTTGTCGGTTCGCCCTTATGGGGAATGGTCTGTTTTGGATTGGATTTTTAGGAGTTGGTTTTTTCTGTTTTGGGAGTTTTCGACCTCCCTTTCTTTGGAAGATTAAAAGAACATGGCAGATTTAGGACTTACTTTTCCATGTTCATTACTGCTTTGATGCGTTTTCTCGTCTGGCCTACCCAGATCTTTTTGTAGTTCTGGGATTAAGGTTCTTTTATAATAGCTGCTCAAGACACCATAGTGCCTGATGCGGGGAAGCTAACAATCTAATTTGTCGATTGAAATAACAACAAACAAGTTCTTTAGCTCACGCTAGACTTTTTTGGGAGATTCTGGATGTGTTAAAAAAAAAAAAAACGAAAACGATGTATCTTTTTTGTGGTTTACCAGTCTACTTAATGAATAGTAAAACATTAAAGTTATGAATAAATGTAAATGCACAGCATGCGATTGCACAAAATGTAATTGCGGAAATTGTTTAGAAAATAATTGTACTTGTTCTAAATGCGAATGTGATAAATGCGATTGTTGCTAAATATTTTAAAGGTTAGTTTTTAAACTAACCTTTTTATTTATTTTTGAATATGGAAACACAAAAAATATGGGACAATTTTAATGATGAACTGTATTTCTTCATTCTAAAAAAGGTAAAAGACCAAGACAAGGCTAAGGATATTTTTCAAAATACATTCTTAAAAATTCATAAGCATTTAACTAACCTCGAAAAGGAAGAAAAAGCAAGAGCATGGATTTTTCAAATTGCTCGTAACGAGATCTTTAACTACTTCAATAAAGAATCTGTTTATGTAGAGCAGTTGAGTGTGAATAAAGAAATTCCTTCCGAAAAATATGTGCGAATATGTTGTTTTGATAGATTTATAAATGATTTGCCCGAAATTTATAAACAAGTAATTGAATTGACTTATATTAAAGGACAAAAGCAAAAAGATGTTGCAAAGGAATTAGAAATAAGTCTTGAAAATGTAAAAGTGAGAATTAAAAGGGCAAAAGATATTTTAAAGAAAAAATTTAACGAATGTTGCAAATATGAGTTCGATAAAAACGGTAAATTAACAGGAAAAGCGCATTGTTCTATATGCGAAGCTAACTAAAAAAAACGGTTGGCGTACAAAATTAATGGCTAGTTATAGACTACTTACCAGAAGACTCACAGATTTTCTATTCGTTTTTTACCTGCCTGCCGGCAGGCAGGTTTGCTAAATTAGGAGCTTAAAGGCATCACTAATCTCATACATAAACTTTAACTATAAACTGAGAAATCAATTTAAATATGTCACTAAGAGCATTAAAAAAGGAATTAAACCAAATGGACAAAACTGAAATCATTAATCTGATTTTGGACATGTATAAAAAAATTCCTGATGCTAAAAACTTCTTAGATATATTCACAACAGGCGATATTGAGAAGTTAACAGATAAATATAAAAACGAAATTGAAAGATATATTTATCCACATGGAAGGGATATGGTTTTACGCGAAACCGAGGCACGAAAAATAATTCGCACAGTTCGAAAAATGAAAATCACGCAATTAAACGTGGCATTAGAATTACATTACGTAAGTTGTTGTTTAGAAATTATCGACGATTTTGGATATTGGGAGGAGAACTATTATGTGGCAATGGAAAAAATGTTTGATAATGCGATTAACGGAATAAATGAAATGGGAATGGAAGAAAAGTATCTTGAACAAATAAGAACACTATCTTATAAGGCGAGTGAATTTGGATTGGAACTTCAATATTAGCATGAGAACATCCCGTGGCAAAAAAATACTACGGTAAACATAACAAGTAAAAACCAAAACAACTGTTTTTTGCCAACGCTCTAAAAATGAAGCTTTTGAATACACATCAATTCAGTTTTTAAATTGGCAATTGCATCATTTTTGACTAGAATATTGATTTATCCAAGCAAAATTTTCATTGATAATCTTGCTTTTATTTGTTTTCAAAAATTCAAGATATGCAACAGCAGTGGGCGACAGTTTCTTTGATTTCAGCCATATAAGCTGCCATTTTGTAACTATTGGCAGGCCTTTTAATGGAATAATATCCAGTTCATGATTATGTAATTCATTTTTCAAACCAATTAAAGGCATAATTGAAAATCCCAAACCAGCAATTACAGCCTGTTTCACAGCCTCATTTGAGGTTAGCTCCATTTTCTTTCTTACTGGATAATTGTTTTCTGAGACTACTTGTTCCATCGTATTTCGTGTTGCAGAACCTTCTTCACGATATATTAAGGGTAGTTTTTCAAAATCTTTTTTCTTAAAAGTTTTATTCGATTTACTACCAATCAAAAAAAGTTGATTATCCATTAATTCTATCGAAAATACATCAAGTGTTTTTGGTACCACAGAAACCAACGCAAAATCAACTTCATTAAGTTCCAGGCTCCTTACTACCTTGGTTTTGTTTGTGACATCCATTACCAAATCAACACCTTCGTGCTCCCTCATAAAGCCAGATAAAAAATAAGGCATCACATATTTGCCTGTAGACGCTATCGATATTTTGAGTATCCCTGCTAATTTCCCTTGGTGAGCAAGTGTTTTATAATTAATAGCATGCACCTCTTCAATTATTTTCTTTGCAGCTTCAGCAATCTCCATTCCAAAATCAGTAACAAATAATTTTCTACCTACAATTTCAGTTAATGGAATGGAAAATTGATCTTGAAAATTTTTCAATTGAATAGATACGGCTGGTTGTGTTAAAAAAAGTTTCTCAGCTGTTTTGGTAACACTTTTACTTTCTGATATTTCTAAGAATATCTTTAATTGATGCAAGGTATAATTCATAAAATATTTTAATGTAAATCATTGCAAATGTAAATAAAAATTTATGGTTAAGTTTTTGAAACTTTGCGTCGTAAATCATTAAACGGCATATCCGTTTTTCGTCATACCACGAAAAAATCTATGCTCGTCTGCAAAATCAGCGAGAAAACAAATAGTAGATACGGGAGAATTATCCCGCGGATTACGCAGGTTTACGCGGAATAAAAATAAATATTTGTTTTCGTGATTGTGTACAGTTGTCATCATAAGTTACTAATTTATAGGTTTATGACATTTAGTGGACGATCAATCATTAAAATTTAAAATATGGAAATCAAAATAAGAACTCAAATTGGAAATCAGGTACATACAGTTCAGTTGGTGGATGGTGAATTCTCTCCATCACAAGCAAATGATGTCATTTCATCACTCATCAACCAAAAAAATCAATTATTATAAATTAAAAGGACTTCAAAACTGGGAAAGAAATCACAAATATGATGAAGAACCCTTAAGAAATCAAATTAAAGAATTAGAGGAAGCTATGAAACAAACCAAAGATTTTATGACGGAATAAAAAAATGGTGGAAAAAACGTAAAAGTTGACGAAATATAAAAATCACAGTCTTAGAATAATTATTCAAAATACACACCTATACACAATATGGCATTAACTAACGAACTACCCCAAAATCAATCAAACCAAAGGGAAGAGCATAAAATCCCCTTAATAGCTGCACTGGCAACTCCCCTCTTATGGCTCTTATTTTTTTGCTCAGTAGGCTTGCTCATTTTTCATCAAGTCAATAATACACAATGGAATTTTAATGATAGTTTCCGAATAAACGGATTTACACTCCTCATTTGGATAACTGTAACTTTCTTTAGCGCTGTTGTTAGCAGTTATTCGAAGAATTACTTAAAAGGTTTTAAGTATCACAGAAGATTTACAGCACTTAGTTTAAGTTTTACGTTATCGGTTATGCTTTTTGTGATGTCCAATCATATTGCTCCATTTTTAATTTCTTGGTTATTAATGGGCTTTTTTATGGCACGATTGATTGGAGTAAACTCTGATTGGGGTGAAGCTAAAGAAGCATCAAGATTAGCTCAGAAATATTTTTTTGCTGGTACAGCTTTATTGAGTATTGGAGTTTTAACACTTTCCTTTTATAGCAATCTTTTTACCATTACTGAACTGGTTGAAAATATCGAAAAAATACCTTTTTACATTGTTATTATTGCTGCATTCTGTATTATAACTGCAGCCATTATACAATCTGCTATGTACCCATTTCATCGCTGGTTGCTTTCAGCCATGACAGCCCCAACTCCAGCATCTGCACTTATGCACGCAGGTTTTGTAAATGGTGCTGGTATTTTGCTTACCATTTTGTCTGCTGTTTTATTAACATCGAATACGCTAACATTAATTTTTATCATTGGAGGTCTCACTGCTATTATTGCTCAATTTACAAAACTGCTTCAGGTAAATGTGAAACAAAAACTTGCTTGTTCAACTATTGCTCAAATGGGTTTTATGATTATGCAATGTGGTTTAGGTTTTTTTAATGCAGCAGTAGCTCATTTGATTTTGCATGGGTTTTATAAAGCCTATTTGTTTTTATCATCAGGAGAAGAAATTGCTCATACTGCTCCTAAAAAACTAGAGAAAATAAAAATAAAACCTTTTCAAGCTATTGTTGTACTAATATCTGGTTCGGCTGGGGCCATTTTATTTGCAATACTCACGGGTAAAACAAATATAAATGACACCAGCGTTTTTCTTACTTTAATTGTTGCCATCACAGTAGGTCAGGTTGCTTACAATATCGTGAAGGAAAAGAGTTTATCCAATATTCAAAAGGCGATTGTTCCCATTGTTCTTTCTGTTTCTGGAATAGGTGCGTATGCTTTACTCTACAATGGCGTGACTAATTTAATGTCAGACATGCCTTTTTCTGAAGTTCCTCAGCCACTTTCTGTATTGCAAATCGTATTTGGTGTAGTGTTTCTATTAGGCTTTTTTATTATGAAACTTGGGCTTTACAAAAAAATACCATGGCTCTATGTAAAACTGCTGAATTTATCTCAACCCAATAAAAAAACAATTCTTACCTATAAAATTTCAAACAAATGATTATGGAAAACTTCCAAAACAAAATCCAAAAAGCTTCTCAGGTCATTGGTACATCTTGGCCCCTATACTCCTTTGTAACCTCAAACCCATTAGCTGGATTCGAAAATAATCACTTTAAAGAAGCAATACAAAGTGTTAAAGAAACAAGAGGTGCTCGTGTTTTTCCCAAAGCTCAGGTGTATCGAAAAGCTTATCAAGAGGGAAGAATAAATGAAAAAGAATTAATTGACCTGCTTTCGGCAAACAACTTATTTGAAACTCCAGAACAATATCTTCAAAAGCTAGAATCTGTTCAAGAAATAAAAACCCAAAATTACGATTCAAAATTGGATCGGGTTATGGTAAAATGGTTGATGGCATTTATAGACGAAGGACTTGCAGAATGGGAAATGCCATTTAAGGAAGATGGGTTTTATAGTTCTTGGAGAATATTGGCAATTTATGATGAAGACATCAAGGTTAAATCATTATCGAAACTACCAAAAACAGCTACCGAAGTTTTTTCAAAAATCTTAATAAAATACTCAGATAAAGAGCAACTGGCCATAATGGAGCATCATATAAATGCTTTACCAGGTTGGGCAGGTTATATTAAACACAGGGAAGAAACTAATTCGCCTTGGCAACAAAAATATAGCATCACACTAGCCGATTACCTGGCTGTACGTTTATGGCTTGCCAATCATTTTAAAGTGTCACTTCTCCCTGATACAAATGACAAGCAGGCTCCTGATCCAAACGCAAAAATCCAATACCTATTTTTAAAAGCTTGGGAAAAGAGTTGGCAAAACAAGTTGATTTCCGAATTAAAAAATCAATCAAACAACATTTCTAATACTCCAAAAATACCTGATGCTCAAATGGTATTTTGTATCGACACTCGCTCAGAATTAATCCGAAGAAATGTTGAATCTAAAGGTAATTATGAAACTTTTGGTTATGCTGGTTTTTTTGGAATTGCAATGGATTATAAAAATTTGGAAAACGGATTATCCCGAAAGTCGTGTCCTCCTATTGTCCCTTCTGCCTATCAAGTTTCAGAAATAGCTCAAGAAAACAAAGAAAAACAGATTGTCCAATTTCAAAAGAAGAATGAAAGAAAAAAGTTTACCAATTATTTTCTAAAGCGGATGAAAAATATGCTTCCATCTGCATTTGGTTATGTGGAAGGTTCGGGCGTGTTTTACGCCGTTTCGTTGTTATCAAGAACGCTCTTTCCAGCACCCCTTTACAATCCAAAGCGAAATAATGAATTATCTCACGAGAATATTACTAAACCCAAAATATGCCATACTCATAAAGACGAAATCGATACGATTGACATTACATTAGAGGAAAAAACAACCATTGTAAAATCGGCTTTTGACCTTATGGGTTGGAATCAGTTCGCTCCCTTAGTCGTTTTTGTTGGACATGGAAGCCACTCGGCTAACAACCCATTTGCTTCAAGTTTAGATTGTGGCGCTTGTGCTGCTAGTCCGGGAAGACACAACGCTCGGATGCTTGCGAGGTTAGCCAATCAGCTTGAGGTTAGAAAAGCGTTAAAAGAAAAACACAAGATTACTATTCCCGAGACAACCCTTTTTCTTGGAGCAGAACACAATACCACAACAGACGAGATTGTTTTGTTTGATTCAGAATTACCAAGTTCACATAATGCCCAAATATCAAACTTGAAAAAAGATTTACAGCGAGCTCAAGAAACAGCAACACAAGAGCGTCTTGGAATTTCTAAAAATGGTATTTTGGCAGTTCATAAAAAAACAAACACTTGGTCAGAAACCAGACCAGAATGGGGTTTAGCAAAAAATGCTGGTTTTATTGTTGCCCCACGCTCACTCACTAAAGATATGAACCTGAATGGACATTGCTTTCTGCATTCCTACAATTGGGAATTGGATAAAAATGGGAAAGCTTTAGAGGGTATAATGCAGGGTCCAATGGTCGTTACCCAATGGATTAACAACCATTATTATTTTTCTACAGTTGATAATGAAACATTTGGAGGAGGATCTAAAATAAGCCACAATATTACTGGAAAGTTTGGTGTCGTTCAAGGTAATGGTGGTGATTTAAAAATTGGGCTTCCTTTACAATCTGTAAATGAAACAGACGAAAAGTTTTATCACCAACCATTACGGTTATCAGTTTTAATCCAAGCTCCAAAAGAAAACATTCAGGAAATTCTTCTTAAAAATGACAACCTCAAAACCTTATTGGACAACGAATGGATTTACCTTTTGGTAATGGATCCTACTTCAGAAAATAACGTAAGTCGATATCAAAAAGGAATGAAATGGGTAGAAACAAACAAAATGCAACATTTTTCAGAAAATGTTTTAGTAAAAAATTAATCGAAAACAAATTTTTATTAAATGATGAATGAAAAACATGGTGGCTATGATTTGTTTAAAGGGCGTCCTTTAATGGTGGCCTCCATGCACAAAACAACCTTAATCCTCTCTTTTTATTCTTCTGTTTATATACCTAAATTATAACTTTATTATAAAAAGCTAACTTAAAACACACAAAACCGTTAGTTTTAATTAACCAAAAATGCAGAAAAAATACTATAATATAATAACTCTAATTCTTCTTTCATTATTTATAAACTCTTGTGGAGTAAAAAAAATAATTTCAGAAAAGAATTATACTTATATACCAAAACACAATATTAATATTGAGAATCTAGGGAATGGAAAAATTTTATTTTTTAACGGAGAATATTATTGTCCACTTATTGAATGTGGAATAAAAACAAAAATGAATGTGCATTTTAATAATATCTCTTTTGGACAAATTAATTATGGTGAATATTTTATTGTTGAAATGGATTATGGAGAATATGATGTTCAACTGAAACATAGAGATGTATTCAATATGAAAAGTAAACATAAAATAATTATTAACGCTAATACGAAAGTTATAAAACTTAAACCAACAGCATTTTCTAATAGCATAAAAATCGTGAATGAATTACCGAAAGAATTTAAGTTTTTTAACCAAGTGACATCTGAAACAATAAACTAAAGTTAATCGAGTAAACGGGTAACGACCTAACAATCGCCACTACGCCTCTCACACCACCGTGCGTAAGGGTGTCGTACTCGACGGTTCGCAAACCATCTTTCCAATTGCTCTTTACACCAATCGGAACTATTTCGTACTTCATGAAATGGCTACAGATAGTTCTGTTCCTTGTCTAATTTCCGAAAGGATAGCGTTCTGTCCTTACTTTGGTGGTGAGACCTCCGCTTTGTATTAAAATCGGACCAAGCATAATTATTCGGGACTAGGCATAAAATTTTTTAGTATATACAATGCCTCTTTTTTCCACCAAACAAAACGTTGTCAATTAGCTATTATTAATTTATCGTTTTTTGTTTGCTAAACACCCATGTAGAACTCCATTCAAATTATCTGATAAGAATTGAAATAAAATACTGCTTACAAAACCTCAACAAAAAAAATGCAACATTACGCTTAACCAAGCCATGGCCAAAGCACCAATTCTATAAGTTTTAAACGAAATACGACTTCAGGTAAACTTACATTAAAACAGCAAAAATAAGGCTTAGCAAAATAAGATTTAGCTAAACAAGCCTCTGGTTTCTTTTTCATTCCCCTTATTTTTCGTAATATTGCACACTTAATGAAAAATAATAGACTACACATAAAACAAAATTTAAGAGTTTACACATTTGCTTTTGGTGTTTTCAGAAACCAATCGAGTAAATTTATCCCTCCTACCTGTTAGCTATTTTCATTTTATTACATCATTATCATTTTTTGACGTTATTGTTTTCCCTTATCGTTTTTGGTAGAGGTTAAACACGTTGCTACATATTAATTTTTAATTCCATAAACTTTATGATTTTATCAAACACCTCTATTGTTAAACTATTAACAATGGGCATGTTTCTAACATTTTCTGTAACTGTAAAAGCACAACAAAACAAAGAAGAAGAAAAACCGCAAGTAAAAATAGGAGGCGCATTACGCTATAACTACAATTTGTCTTCATGGAAAGACGGACAAAAAAAACGTGGCGGCGATTTTGGTTTTGATCTTTTTCGTATTAATGCCAATGCCAAATACAAAAAATTAAAACTTAATGCTGAATATCGCTTGTACTCACAAGGTTTTGGCGGCGGAATGCTTAAACAAGGTTGGGTTGGATATGACTTTAACGAGAAAGATAACTTACAAATAGGTTTAACTCAAGTGCCTTTCGGGAATACCACCTATAATTCACACAACTGGTTTTTTAACATCGATTTTTATACTGGTATGGAAGACGACCACGATATGGGTGTGAAATTTACTCATAAAAGTGAGAAATGGGATTATGCCATTGCTTTTTTTAAAAATGCCGAAGAATTAAATTTTGGAAGTAATTCTGATATTGACGATTCCAGATACTCCTATGATGTTGCGTCTATTGATATTGATGGCGACGGAAATTTAGATTTAAGAAACAAAGAAGTCAATCAATTAAATGCACAGCTTAACTATAAATTTGGAGAAGACGTAAAACACAATTTAGGCGTGTCGTTACAGTATGGAGGACTGTACAATTTAGATACAGAAAATATGGGAAATCACTATGCTGCTGCCGTTCATTACACCTTAAAATCAGGAAATTTTGATGCAAAAGCTCAGGTCTCTACCTATGAATACAACCCAGAAAACCCTGTAGGACAAACTAAGGACGTTGTAGGAATGACGGCCTTTGGCGCTCCCTACCTTATAGCCTCGAAAGCAAACAATTATACCGTTGGTGCCGCCTACAGTATTCCCGTAAATTGGGCACCAATTTCTAACATTCAAATTTATAATGATTTTGGATATACCGACAAAGACAATAAAAACTTTGAAGACTCCATGATGAATGTTACCGGAATGCTTATAACAGCAGGAAACATCTATACCTATATAGATTATGCCATGGGAAAAAACCACCCTTGGTTAGGTGATGTTTGGACAAATGCTCTGGGATCAGGAACACCTAACGCCGATTGGCATGCCAGATTTAATATTAATATCGGATATTATTTTTAGAATGAAAAAACAAGACACAAAAATACAAATAAAAGACCTTACGCTTATTTTCGGAAAACGAAAAAAGGAGGCTTTACAACTATTAAATGAGGGCTTTTCTAAGACTGAAATATTAGAAAAAACAGGTTGTATTGTCGGTGTAAATAAAGCCAATTTTGAAATAAAAGCAGGAGAGTTTTTTGTTATCATGGGACTTTCCGGTAGTGGAAAATCCACGCTATTGCGATGTTTAAATCGCTTAATTGAGCCTACTAGTGGTGATGTGATTATTAATAACGACAATATTACCAAGAAAAACAACAAAGAGTTGTTAGAAGTTCGCAGAACCGAAATGAGTATGGTTTTTCAAAAATTTGGTTTACTGCCACACCGTACCGTATTAGAAAATGCTGCCTTTGGTTTAGAAATAAAAGGAGAAGACAAGATAAATCGCCTAAAAAAAGCTACAGAAGCTCTAGAAACCGTGGGATTAAAGGGTTTTGAAAGTCAGCTGCCCTCACAACTTTCTGGAGGCATGCAACAGCGCGTAGGCTTGGCAAGAGCATTAACAAACGATCCTGAAATATTATTAATGGACGAGGCGTTTTCTGCACTCGACCCACTAATAAAGTCCGATATGCAAGACGAATTACTCGATTTGCAAGAGAAATTAAAAAAAACCATCGTTTTTATTACCCACGATTTAGATGAAGCCATAAAACTTGGCGACCGAATTGCGATAATGAAAGATGGTAAAATAGAGCAAATTGGTACTGCGGAAGATATCTTGACCGAACCAGCAAGCGAATACGTAGAAGCTTTTGTTGAAAAAGTCGATAGAAAAAATATCATTACAGCTGGTACACTCATGTTTGAAAAACCAATAGTTTGCCAATTTAAAAAAGATGGTATTAAAGGCGCTTTGCGAAAAATGCGAAATGCGGTAACAGAAGTGCTTCCAGTGATAGATGAACATCACGTTTTTTTGGGTTTTATTTGGTTAAAAGATGTTTTAAAAGCCGAGAAAGAGGGCTCTAAAACCATAGATAGTATTTTAAGAACAGAAGTGCCCAGCGTATATCCTGAGTACACCGTAGAAGAGATGATGCCACTTATTATAGGTACAAAATCACCTATCGCTGTAGTTAATGAAATGAACGGAAAATTAAAGGGAATTGTTACACAAATTTCACTAATGATAGAGGCTACTCAGTTTGATAAACAGGAAATAAAAGACCTAAAAGAACAGGCAATAAAACAATAATTATGGATAAAATTATAGACATAGGAAAATATATCGAACGCTTTGTAAATTGGCTTACAGATAATGCGAAACCATTTTTTGATCTCATCAAAGACGGCGGAAACGGCTTTATCGAGGGCGTAGAATTTTTACTCTTATTTACCCCTTTTTATGTGATTATTGCACTATTTGCAATCTTAGCCTATTTTAAAACCGGAAAAGGCATGACTATTTTTACCGTGCTAGGCCTTACGCTAATTTACTTACTTGGGTTTTGGCAAGAAACCATGGAAACTTTAGCATTAATTTTTGTATCTACCATTACGGCTTTAGTATTGGCTATTCCTTTAGGGATTTGGGCAGCAAAGAATAAATGGGCAGAAAAAATTATTCGTCCTGTTTTAGATTTAATGCAAACCATGCCTGCGTTTGTATATCTTATCCCGGCTGTGCTATTTTTTAGTATCGGAAAGTTACCAGGCGCATTCGCCACCATTATTTTTGCCATGCCTCCAGCAGTGCGATTAACAACATTTGGTATCCAGCAAGTACCACAAGATATTGTTGAAGCTGGGCGTGCCTTTGGCGCAACTAATCGGCAATTATTATTCAAGGTAGAACTACCCTTAGCTTTAAAAACCATTCTTACAGGTGTTAACCAAACCATCATGATGGCCCTTTCTATGGTCGTAATTGCCGGAATGATTGCCGCAGGAGGTTTAGGTGAAAAAGTATTAGAAGGCATTAACAATTTAGACATCGGATTAGGGTTTGAAAGCGGATTGGCAGTTGTAATTATTGCCATCATTTTAGACCGCATCACCCAAGCCTTTGGCAAACAAACACAAAATAAATAATAGTAATCAATTTAAAAATCAATTTAATTATGAAATTAAAATTTATAGCCATCCTAGTTATCATGACAACACTATTTGCAACAGGATGTAAATCTGACCAAAAAACAAACAACAAAGAAAACAAAACACTTGAAATCGCCTATGTCGACGGCTGGGCAGAAGGTGTCGCAATGACGCACGTGGCCACCGAAATAATGAAGGAAAAGGGTTATGATGTTGAATTAAAAAAAGCAGCCGTAGATTTAGTATTCGCCTCGCTAGCCAATGGAGATTTAGATGTATTTATGGATGCCTGGTTACCAGCCACACATAAAGAAAAAGTAGCTAAGTTTGGCGATAAAATAGAAAGTTTAGGGGTAAACTTCGACAATGCAAAAATTGGATTAGTTGTACCTAAATACGTAACGATTAACTCCATAGAAGAACTCAATGCTCATGCTGAAAAATTTGATGGCCAAATTGTAGGTATTGAAAAAGGAGCTGGCATTACGAAAAAAACTGACATAGCTGTGGAAGACTACAACTTAGACCTAAATCACCTCAATTCTTCAAGTATTGCCATGCTTTCCGAATTACAAAAAGCTATTCAGGAAAACCGTTGGATTGTAGTTACTGGCTGGGCACCACATTGGAAATTCGGTCGCTTCGAGCTTAAATTTTTAGAAGATCCAAAAAATATTTATGGCGGTGCAGAACGCATTGAAACTTATGCGCGTAAAGGCTTTAAAACCGACGACGCCTTTGCTAATAAATTCTTTGCTAACTTCCACTTAAACGAATCTCAAATGGCCGACTTATTAGTAAAAATGGAGGAAAAAGGCGATAAATCAGCACTCGCAAAACAATGGATAGCAGCAAATCAAGAATTGGTAAATTCTTGGTTAAAATAAATTATCTGTAAAACAACAGATTTTTACTTAATCTCCAATTTCCATTAGCAAAAGCTTATTTTATTTCATTATAAAATAAGCTTTTGTTGTTTATAGCGCTTCGCGTATTGGCTGCTTACTGCAATTCGTAAGGCTTCTGTATTTTGCAAACCGTTTATTTCACATCCCTACATGCTTACTACTCCTTTGTTTCATCTCGCAGTGGATGCGGATAAGTGTACTTTTGATAACCTGGTTTAGAAACCCCTACATAATAATCACGGTTCTCTTGTATGTAGTACGCCGGGTTAGCGCTATTCGGGTTGTCGGGACATTGGTTATAACTTGAGTTTTCGATGTTCGGAAATTCGTTTCCCGTTCCCCTATTATTCCAAATATATACAGGCTCTAGTGTATTGTTTATGCCCCGCCCTACTTGATGAAAGGCTGGATAAGTATCGGCACAGCCATCTGGGCCCGCATCTCGATCAGATTGCTGTATTTGCATTACCAATTCCGATTTATCGCCCCAGCCTTGCGACAGTATATCTGGTATGTCATTATCTGTAATCACCCCGGTTCCTCCTCTAAAATCATACCACCTCACAATATTTAAAGGGTACAGTCCCTCTACAGGGTTTCCATCAATATCGTTAAGGGTCCAAGTTCCGGAGGGCGTAAAAATAAATTGGTTGTTGTAAATCTCCACATGCCGCATGCCAATCCAAGAGGTGTCGGCACCGTGGCTCGCCATTATAGCATTGTTTAATACATTGTGGCGAAAAACTATTCGCGAACCATCATCGGAGTCATACGACGAGCAATTAATAAAAAGGTTATCCTCAATATAAATATTCTGTAAACCATCAACATCATCCATTCCCATCGATGAAGGCGTAGACCAAGAAAGGGCTCCGCTACTATTATCCTTTACTTGAATGCCGCTTATAGGCACCTGTGCATTATTAGTGCTTAGAGATTGAAAAACATTCTTATAAATTAATCCACCACCATATCGAAGATACCTAATAACCTCAAAGAAACTGCCGTCTGCTGTAAACTTATTATCATGAATTATTGGTGGTCTATCTGTTACGGGGCCCTCAATAGTGATGTAAGATCCCTTCCCTCCTCCAGGCCAAAACTCTATTTGGCTTAGCACGGTACTATAATCGGCTCCCGTTGTAACACTTATCATCGAAATGTTCCAAGCATCAATGCCTGCACCCATAATAAGTTGTACCCCACCTTTCGATTCGCCTTTTAGCCTAATTTGCTTAGAAATAGTAAGTGGTTTATTCCAAGTGCACCTTCCATTCGGGATGATGACAATATCACCGTCCGAGGCATTGTTTATAGCAAGCTCTACATCGGCTTGCGAGCAAGACCTTGCCCGTATCGCAGGAGGTTCTTGAATAAAGTTTATAATCACCATATCACTCCACGTGCTTTTATTGCCAGCGGCATCTACAGCTCTCACGCGATACGAATACGCCTTACCCAGTGCAATATTGGTATCTGTAAAAGAGGATTCTGCGACATGGCCTATACTTGCAAAATTAGAGCAAGAAGTGCCCTCGCACCTTTCTACTTCGTAGTGATCGACGCCTGTATTATCGTTAGCGGCTGTCCAAGAGAGGGTGATACCAGATAACGGAGCGGGGCCGGGAACAAGATTGGTTGGTCTTGTCGGGTTTTCGGTATCGAGAGTGGGTATGGGTTCATTATTATCGCTACAACTTATTGCAGTAAAAATTACCATAGCTATAGTAATTCGTAGAAGGGGTTTTATTTTTCTCATCACACAACGTGTTTTTTAAACATATATGACACTTATTTAATATTTAAGGCTCAAGCGCTTTGCAATTCGTGTTTAGGTGCATTTTTAACATCTAAGCCATTGCAAATAAAGGAAAAGCCAGCATTATTACATCTCTGAAATACAGAGGTATAGCTAGCAAATTACGAAAATAATTTTAAGATGAAAAATGGGCATCTTTTAATTGAGACAACTCATCAAATATAAGTTCTGCAATAGGCAAAAACTTCTGACTTTCTTCATGGAGTATTTCCCAAAGATCTAACCAACGTTTTGTTACCTCAATTTTCATCAATACTTTTTGTTTTTATTAATTCGCGGTAAAAAACTCTGCTAAGTTTTCACTTTGCGCCAGTACTTTATAAAGTCGTTTTGTGATAAAACACTATAACAGGCATATTCTTCAGGGCTTAGTCCTAATTCTATGCTTTTGTGGTCTTCCAGTCTCATATCTTTTGCCATCGCAGATAATTCTGCTAGTACTTGTGCCGAATCTATTTGATAGTTATGTTACCGTTTAACAACCGATTCTAACCAAACAATACACTGTAAACTTAAGAAGCCCTGAGTAAAAAAAATATAGAAAGCGACAACTACCAGCCACCACCGCCTCCGCCGCCTCCGCCGCCACCAGAGAATCCACCACCGCCCGAACCGCTTCCACTGCTTGATGGTGGTGTAGCAGATTTGCTTAAGGAATTGGAGAGTGATGCATTTAAGCTATGGTTAAAGGTGGAAAAGTTGCGAACCTGACCAGCATACCAAACCGGTTGATAATTTTGGTCGATAACAGATTTGTTAATGAGACTTTGAAATTTTTCTCCCCAAACATCTTCGGCGCCCAACACGAGAGCATAAGGTAATAGTTTCTCAAAAATTTCTGGTGTTAAATCTGGTGGATTAAAGTGGGCAATCTGTTTTTCTTCGGCCGCACTCAAGTACATATTAAATCCGTCAATCATGGATTTTACCTTTAGTTTTTCAACAGCAGGTTTTCTAATTAAATATTGGTAAATCAAAAAAAACAAAGTATTTGCAACTAAAAACACAAAGAATATCAATCCGTCACGATCCCCTTGAAAGTAACTCCATGCGAAAAACACAAATAGGAAAATGTACGCGATTATGGTTACAATGGGGATGATCCAAAATTTAAAATTAAAGCCTTGATATATTAAACTATCGTGCTGTTTTTTTAATGAAGCTTTATACGCATTCACGGCGCTTTTAACTTTAGAATTGTATTTTCCATCTAAGGTTAAAATATTTGTGTCTGAAAATAATTTTGAAAAGAGCACGTGTTCTTCGTCGTTAAGCAATCCTGAATCGTCCTTTATTTTGTGGATGACAAACTTTTTGCTTTTAAACAAGCCGAAAATATAATCTTGCTTAACTTCTTCAATTTTAAGATAGCCTTTTACGGCCAAATTTATAATGGTACCGGTAATTAAATCCCCGTGATAGCGCATTTTGTCTAACATCCCTACAGAGGCAGGCGTCATGTTATTAGGGACTTCAAACTGCGGAAATACGGTTGGTTTTGGTGGATCGATACCAAACTTCAACCAAGTGAATCCGTAATAAAACAAGAGCGCTAAGCTTATAAATCCGCTTAAAATGAGTGCTCCAAACTTTTGAAAAAATGTTGGTGGCGGCGGTGGCGGTGGTTGGTTTACAATCCCTTTATTAAAACCTAAAGCCACCGTTAAGTTTTCTCCTGCCCTAAGATTTTCTGCGCTAAACCGAATACTATTTTCCGAGAGTATTGTTGAAGCACAGTTGCTGGCAGTACTGCCATACCTTCCAGTATAGCAAGCATTTTGAAAAATTTTCCCGCCCTCTGGTAGTGTGATTTGACATGACACTTGGTCGAAAGACAAAGACCAATCGAAACCATTAACATTCCAATAAATTTCGTCGTAAGCTTCATAGAAACGAATTGGTCCTCTCATACTATAGGTAATAATATAGTGGTGTTCGCCTTCATTTAAAAACACCTCTTTTTCTCCTACAAAAATGGTAATCGTGCCATTGCCTTGTTGGGTGTGGTATTTTGAGTTTCTACCGTCTCTTTCAACCCCTAAAACTTTAAAATCTAGGTTTACTTTGTTGCCTAAACTGTCTGTACTTACTGTGGGAATCGTGCGTGTAATGCCTCTTTTAAAGATGGTTCCGTTGGCATATATTTTTAGGTGTTCTTTAACCCTAATGGAACTTGAAGTGTCCACTTCAATATCAGAATGGAATGACAGTATCTTTTCACTTTGAGAGAGCAAAGGAAAAGATTGCATAACGAGCCATACAAGAAAAAAGAACTGCTTCAACACTTAAAATTTTACCTGTGGGTTTTCTCTTTCGGCTTCAACATCAATTTCAAAATATGCTGCTTTTTTAAAGTTGGTTATTCCAGCAATAAGGTTTGATGGAAACGAATCTATTAAAATATTATAATCGCGGGTGGTGCCATTATAATAACGTCTTGATTTTTCAATATCAGATTCTATATCAGACAATTCGTTTTGCAAGCTTAAAAAATTCTCGTTTGCTTTTAGTTCAGGATATTGCTCAGCTACAGCATATAAGTTTATCAAAGCCCGGTTTAACTGATTTTCTGCGCCTTGTTGGCCTTCAACAGTTGTCGCGTTTTGTGCTTGATTTCTTGCTTTTGTGACATTCTCGAAGGTTTCCTTCTCGTGGCTCGCATAGCCTTTTACGGTTTCGACTAAGTTTGGAATTAAATTATAACGCTTTTTTAATTGCACGTCTATGCCACTCCAAGCTTCTGCTACCAGCGTGCTTAATTTTACCAATCTGTTGTACACTCCAACACCGTAAAATGCCACCAAAACTACAAGAAAAATTAATCCGTATAATACTACCATAGTAATTAATAATTTAAGTACTAAAGATATATAAAAATTAATGAAAAATGCAGCCATCAAACGTATAAAAGACATATTTAAGACCTAGAATAAGAAAATTATGGACGATACCAAATACAGAAATAACAATAAGGATAAGTCTAAACCATAAATATCTTATTTTTGACTCGCCCGGAATAAAGACTATATCATGTTAATGATTAGGTCTGTTACCCAGTACCCGATTAATCACCAATTACTATTTTACATGAAAAAATTATTTATCCTGTTTATCCTCATTTGTTCTTGTGCTGATCAAAATTCAAATACCGAAAAGAAAAAAATCGATAGAGATTTCACCACAGTTTTTGAAAAGAGCGAAGGTTTAGAAACCGCGACCTATAATCAAACCATTCAATACTATCGCGATTTGGCAGCGGCTTTTCCTGAAATTTCAATGCGAGCTATTGGCGAAACAGATTCTGGACTACCGTTGCATATTGTAACTTTAAACAGCCATAAAACGGGTGATAATTTTGAAAACCTAAGACCAAATAACAGAATCCTACTTATAAACAATGGTATTCATCCCGGCGAACCTGATGGTATTGATGCCACGATGATGTTGTACAGGGATATCGCTCAAGGAAAAATTGAAGCGCCAAAAAACACGATTTTAGTTACCATTCCTGTTTATAATATTGGAGGGAGTTTAAACCGAAATTCTACATCACGCACCAACCAAAATGGGCCAAAAGAATATGGTTTTAGAGGTAATGCCAGAAATTACGATTTAAATCGAGATTTCATAAAAGCCGACACCAAAAATGCGAGAACGTTTGCTCAAATTTTTCATTTGGTGCAACCCGATGTTTTTATAGATAACCACGTTAGTAATGGTGCAGATTATCAATACACCTTAACCCATTTATTTACGCAACACAATAAATTAGGAGGTGGTCTAGGCACCTATTTGCATACAGAAATGATGCCTGCCTTAGAACAAAAGCTTAAAACCAAATCATGGGATATTACACCTTATGTTAATGTTTTTAATAGAACGCCAGATGCTGGATTCACCCAGTTTTTAGACACAGCACAGTATTCTACAGGTTATACCGCTTTGTTTAATACCTTGGGGATGATGGTAGAAACTCATATGCTAAAACCCTACAAACAACGTGTTGAAGGCACCTATGAATTGATGAAAAGCATGATTGAAATAACAGACGAACATGGCGATAAAATCTCGCGATTAAGACAAGAACAATTTAATTTGTGGTCTGCTGGAAAAAACTATCCCTTAGCTTGGTCTGTTGACAGTGCAAACGCCGCTACCCTAAACTTTAAAGGCTACGAAGGCAAAATGATACCAAGCACACTCACTGGAGACCAACGTTTAAAATATGACAAATCTCAGCCCTTTACGAAACAAATTAAATATCAAAATCAATATAAACCCAGTACAGAAGTAAGCATTCCAAAAGCCTATGTGATTCCACAAAGCTGGCATAAGGTAATCGATTTATTAAAGCTTAATAATGTTGAATTGTCTTTATTTGAAAAAGACACGACCTTACTGGTTGAATCGTACAAAATAGATGCTTACGAAACTTTAGCATTTCCTTACGAAGGGCACTATAAGCACTACAATACCAAAGTAAAATCTACCAAAACAGAGCGCCGGTTTAGAAAAGGAGATTATTTGATAAAAACCCACCAAAAGGCGATCCGTTATCTATTAGAAACTCTAGAGCCAACTGCGCCAAACTCCTTCTTTAACTGGAATTTTTTCGACAGTATTTTACAACAAAAAGAAGGCTTTTCGCCTTATGTCTGGGAGGACAAGGCCGAACAGCTTTTAAAGGAAAACCCCAATCTTGAAGTAGAATACAATATAAAAATTAGCTACGACGAAACATTTGCTAACAACTGGTATGCGCAACTGTCTTGGCTACACAAGCAGAGTAAATATTATGAAACAGCTCATTTACAATATCCCGTTTATCGATTGAATTGAAAAGTTTTGGATGAGGAGAATGGGTTTACACCCTACTTTAAACATAAAACCACTAGTGTCCGATTAAAAATATTATAATGCTGTCCATCCTTTTAAAATTAAGAACTTTGCACGTTTTTTAAAATGTCACCTTGCTTATTTGAAATAATTATTAAGATTTAAAGGAACTATTTTGTTAATTTAAAGTACTTCTGTTTATCAGTAAGTTAGAATCAAGTCTTGGTTCTTATGTCTATTAGCGAAGCGGTCTTATGTCTTTTGTCGGACATTAATGACATAAAATATAAAAACAGCAAATAAAGAAGCGCTTTATCGGAGTAACTGGTATCGTGGCATGTTTGCTTAGCTTTATATATTTTAATACCTGTTTATCCACCATTTAAAAGTGTCTTCGGTCTGAATAGATCCAGATTTTAGTTTTTTCATCATCGTAGAAATATTGTTTTGGTCCTTGATGCTTTCCTTTGTGTAAATAGGTCCTGATTCCATCGTGTTTGCCTTTTTAGAATCTGGTTTTTGGTATGCCTTATAACGAATGTCGTCCAGCCATTGTTCTAAGTCTTTTAAACCACCTTTGCGCCCACAATAACCACAACCCCATTCGTCGTGTTTAGAACTCACCCTAATATGATGGATTGTACCCGCAGGGCATCGCGCTTTTCAAGCAAAAGGGTTATCACCAGTAAGTCTTGGGTGTAACTGCCGCTCTTCTAAAAAGTTTATTAAAAGTGTTATGTTTTGCTTGGCTTGTTCAGAAATTGCTGTTTTTTCATTTAGAATAGCATCGGTTAAATCTTCAAATTCTTTTTTAGTTAATACTGGAGTATTTTGAAATTTCGGAAAACCAATATAAGGAAGATTGGTTTCTATACGGTTTCTAGGAATAAAAAAGATATTCTCTTTAAGCGCGTCATATTTTAATTTGTATTGAGCAATAATTTTTAAGTCATCCTCAAACATGGTATAAGCGAGCAGAATGTAACCATCGTCGGTAATTCTATAATAATATTTTATTTCGGCATCAAAGATAGTTTCAATAGTTTCTATAAGATAATGGAATTCATTGCGAATTGCTTGGGTGGGCCCGAAATCTAAATCGGAATTCATTTTAACACCTTCTTGAGTTGAGTAAACAGTTTTCATAATACATAATTTTTAAAGGTTATGCATCAGGAAAAAAAACGTGTTAAACAGTTTGGGAATCATTTATTTTTGACTAAACTGTCCGTATTCTAAACCACCGTGGCTTTTGTGCTCGGTTGGTACGCTAATAACGTTCCTAATACAATTACAAAAGCTAAGCTATTCTGCAACTTAAAAACAATTTAATTTTATTCGAAAACAAGTGCTAATACAACATCACCAAAATGCCAACCCCTAAAACTGATTAAAATCATTTACTATGCCCTAAAAATCTGCTATGTTTGTTCTGTAACATAAAAACAATACATATTAATATGGAAAATTTAGTAGGACTAGACCGTAAAAAGGCGGAAAAATTAGTAGTAGATTTAAATGGTTTATTGGCAGACTACGAAATCTTTTATCAAAACTTAAGAGGATTACATTGGAATATTACAGGAAAGGAATTTTTTGAACTTCACGAAAAATTTGAAGAGTTATACAAAGATGCTTTTGAAAAAATTGACGAAATCGCAGAACGCGTTTTAACGCTAGAGGGCGAACCCTTGCATACCTACACCGATTATCTTAAGGCGACCGATATTGCCGAAGAGAAAAGTGTAACCGATGGCATACAAGGTGTTGAGGTGGTTGTAAAAAACTTCCGTACGCTTATTAAAAAAGAAAGAAATATCTTGGCTCTGGCCGCCGATGCTAATGATGAAGGTACGGTAAGCTTAATGAGTGATTATATTTCTGAAACAGAAAAAACACTTTGGATGCTTAATTCCTATTTGAGATAAAATATTTTGAGCTCTCGCGTTTTGTTAATCCCTTAACAACCGGGCTCATATTCATGTCTCTCTTATTTCAGGAAGTAGATACACACTACTTCCTGAAATTTTTTGTGACAATCCCACCAGAAAACCTATGGCTTACTTCTTCCAAAAAATAAGATTTGGGTTAAATAAGCCCAACATACCCCAATAACCATAAATCCAGTTCTAAAAACGAATGCCATGGCAAGCTACACAAATGTCAAATTATCAGATTCTTAGAAGAATTAAGAGGGTTTATATTATCAGTCAAACCGTATAACTATTTTTAAATACCATAGAAATATCTTATATTTAGTAACATAATTTTTGTGAATCTGTTTTGTGCCGTAAACCTAAAAAATCTGCGATTATCTGCGACCCGAGCGACAGCGAATTGGCGAAGTAAATCTGTGGAAAATAAATAGCAGCTCAATAGTGAATTGCCCCACTGATTTTGCTGAATAAAAATAAATATTTGTTTTTCGCTATGATATAAAAAACATCAATATATCCTAAGAATTTATGGGGTTATGACACTTTACGGACAAGCACTAATAATTGAAATCATTTTGAAATTACAGATCATCCATAACTAAAACTTGATATCCAAGAAAATGTTTATATGGATGTCGCATCTTACTATTAACAAAACAATAAATATATACATATGAAAACGTACAAAATAGCAGTTATTGTAGGCAGCCTTAGAAAGGAATCTTTCAACCTAAAAACAGCCAAAGCGTTAATGCAGCTGGCGCCAGAATCGTTAGATTTAGAACTGGTAAGCATCGCAGGCCTGCCCATGTTTAATGAAGACCTAGAAGGCAATCCACCAAAGGAGTGGGAAGTACTGCGTGAAAAAATAAGGAATGTTGATGGTTTGCTCTTTCTAACGCCAGAATACAACCGCTCGGTGCCTGGAGTTTTAAAAAATGCCATTGATGTTGGCTCACGCCCCTATGGTAAAAATTCATGGGACGGTAAACCAGCTGCTGTAGTAAGTGTTTCTATTGGAAACATTAGTGGTTTTGGTGCCAATCATCATTTAAGGCAGTCGTTAACTTTTGTTAATGTACCGACCATGGCGCAACCAGAAGCTTATATTGGCGGTGCCGCTGCATTGTTTGATGATAAAGGCGAACTAAACAACGACTCTACCAAAGATTTCCTGAAAAATTTTATGTTAGCCTTCGAAAAATGGGTGCATACCAATGCATAAGTTCACCCTAAAGGTGTTTTTTAAGCAGAGACAAGTGGCAAATTCATTTTAAATCGCATTTTTAGTGTTAGTTGGTTTAAAAAATTGTGGCGAGGTGCTTGACGTGGTGGCTTTTTAAGAAGGCAGCACATGCTACTTGCATTCTCAAAATAACATAAACGCAAGACCTCGCTTTTACAAGGTTTCAATAAGTCTTATTTTGATGACTGTCTAACGTATTTGTAAGCTAGTGAGCGTTTACTCTAAACTAAATAAATACAAAAAATCACCATACTCTTATGCTTTTATAAACACGTTTTTTTGGTTTTATAAAACCGAAAAATATTCTTAAATTGAAACCTACTTACAAGACCAAAACACCATGAAAAAACATTATAATATTATTATCGCTGGGGCTGGCGGTATTGCAGAAGCTGCTGGATTACTTTTGGCAGAATGGAGCAGCGTAACCCCTACTATTTTTATTGGCGATCGCGACGTTTCAAAAGCTGAAAAAGTGGCACAATGGATTATGGAAGGCACAACAAAACCTTGTAAAGTCACCGCTTTTAACTTAAACTTAACCGAGCCTTCTGATGGCTTAAAACACATTTTAAAAGAAGGTGATGCCCTGCTAGACTGTTTACCGGGTAGTTTAGCCCCTAAAACAGCTGGGCTGGCAAACCAATACCATTTATACTATGCCAACCTTACCGAATATGTTGAGGAAACCAATAGCATTATAAACATGGCTAAAGACGCCAAAACGGGTTTTGTGCTTCAAACGGGATTAGCACCTGGTTATATTAATGTTTTAGGAAATTATCTGTACCAAGAGTTTTGTAACACCCATGGTGTCACCCAGGTAGACAGCCTAGAATTAAAAGTAGGTGCACTTACCAACCATGCCGTTGCCCCGCACTTTTATGGGTTTACTTGGAGTCCTATTGGTGTGGCTACCGAGTATGTAAAAGATTGCGTGGTAATTCGTGATTATAAAAAAACCACACGCCCTGCCCTTTCTGAGCGTGGTGAGATTTTAATTGATGGCCTAGCTTATGAAGACGATTTAACCTCTGGTGGTGCAGCCAATCTCCCCGATGCCTTAAGTGGCCAGGTAAAGCAATTAGACTATAAAACCTTACGCCACCCAGGACATTATGCGTGGGTAGAACAACAACTAGAACATTTAAAAGACAGTAAAGACCCTGCTTCTGGTCTACAAAAAATCATGCAAGACCAAATCCCGCATATTGAGGACGACCACATTGTGATTTACGCTGCTGTGCAAGGAAAAGACGCCCAAGGGATTTTACGCCGACAAGAAATCTCGAAAAAAATAAAACCACAGCTCGTGGGCAAACATACCTTGAGAGCCATTCAAACTACAACAGCAACTCCATTAATACAAGCCATACAATGGTTGCTAGAAACAAAACCAAAAGGAATTACATTACAAAGTAATATAGATGCTAAAGCGTTTTTAAACGGCAGATTTGTAAAAGCTGTTTACGGAAAAATTTGAAGCAAAGCTTAACCCACTCCTCTAGGATTGGGTTTTATACGCACCTTTCTGCTTTTTGAAATTATCATACTGCAAAACCCAAACTTTTCGGTAATAACGCCAAGGCATTTGTAAATACCCAAACCATGTATGGGGTATTGATGCACCACATTAGTAAAATGCACCGCATCAAAATACTTACCGTGTTTATCTACAAACGTGCTTAACCGCATTAATTTGCCTTGAGCGGTTTTGTTGTATCTGGTGTTTACTAAATTGCCGTACATAATAACCTCTTTATTCACGTAATGGCCCATCTCATTGGCGGTAATATCGTTTTCTAAGACTTCATCCACCAAATCGAAATAACCACATAAGGGAAATCCTAATAGCTCCATTTCATCATAAGCATTTTCTACGTCGCAGACTTCTAAAGCGGGCAAATCGAAATGTTTATGCACAGGTTTAAATAATTTGGGCTGCTTATTAGTAGATCTAGAGGCATTAAGCTTAAACATGGCCTGCCAGAGCAGTTCGGTTTTCGATTTTTGCGTAAACCTAAAAGCATCAATACGTATTAAAATAGATAATTGCTCTATACTAATACTTACTCGATCAATAAAATCTTCTAAAGAGCTGTAATGCCCATATAATTGTCTTTCGGTTAGTATTCTTTGAATCACGAGTTTTTCCAGATTTTTCAAATAGCCAAAGCCCAGATAAATGTCTTTGCCTGCCACGCTATTTGCATGGTCGCTATGGTTTATACAAGGTAATTTAATATTGGCGCCTTGCATTCTGGCTTCGTGTAAATAATGTTCTGCACTGTAAAAACCGCCACCATTATTTAGCACAGCAACCATAAACTCAATAGGAAAATAACATTTTAAATACAGACTTTGATAGCTTTCTACAGCATAAGAAGCCGAGTGCCCTTTGGCAAAAGCATAGCCTGCAAAACTTTTTATTTGGTTCCAGACCTCAAATATTAAAGCATCGCTGTAGCCTTTGTTTCTACAATTTGAAATAAACTTTTGCTCGACGGCTAAAAACTCTTCACGTGAGCGGTACTTACCACTCATACCGCGACGCAAAACATCGGCTTCGCCCAAGGTTAAATCTGCAAATTGATTGGCAACTTTTAAAACATCTTCTTGATACACCATCACACCATAAGTTTCTGGCATGATTTGTAATAAAATAGGGTGTGCATTTTTCCTAGATTCTGGAAATCGGTGCCGTTTTATAAACTCTTCTTTCATGCCCGAACCCGCCACCCCTGGACGAATTATAGAACTTGCCGCCACTAAACCCAAATAATCTTGGGTTTGCAGTTTTGTCATTAAACCACGCATGGCAGGAGACTCCACATAATAAGCGCCTATGGCACCACCACTTTTAAGGAGATCGTTTATTTTTTTGTCGGTTTTAAAACGTGGTAAATCATGAATATCGATAGCTGGTAATTCGGGTCTGTTTTTCGCTATAATGTCTAGAGCATCTTTAATTTTCGCCAAACCCCGTTGTCCTAAAATATCGAATTTAAAAATACCCACATCTTCGGCTATAAGCATATCAAATTGTACCGTAGGATAACCTTTGGGTGGTAAAAATGTTGCCGAATAATTATGAATAGGCGCATCTAAAATTAAAATTCCTGCCGAATGTACGCTCACATAATTAGGAAAACCATCAATTAATTTGCTGTATTTTAAAACCAATTGCCCAAACTCATCAACTTGACTAATAGGCAAATCCCTTTGGCTTAATTTATCAATTTCTTCTTTAGGCAAACCAAAAACCTTACCCAATTCTCTAACTACCGCTTTAAATTTAAAAGTATTATAGGTTGCTAAAAGTGCAGTGTTTTTAAATCTATTAAAAATATATTGGGTAACATCGTCTCTATCTTTCCATGAGAAATCGATATCAAAATCTGGTGGCGATGCGCGAAACGGATTTATAAACCGCTCAAAATACAAATCCAGTTCTATGGGATCCACATCTGTAATACCAATAATATAAGCCACAATACTATTGGCTCCACTGCCCCGCCCCACATGAAAATAACCTTTACTTTTAGCGTAAGTAACAATATCATGATTGATTAAAAAGAAACTCACAAAGTTTAAATCCTTTATGGTTTTTAACTCTGTGTTTAATCTTTTATACACCTTTTCTGTAGGGTTAGGATATCGTTTTAATAAGCCTGCATCGCATAAGTTTTTTAAGAGGATGTAATCGTTTTCAACCGAATTAGAATACAATTTCAGGTTTTGAGATTTTCGCGTAGCTCCAAAACCAAAATCAATAGCACATTGGCTCAAAAGATGGATCGTGTTTTCGATAATATGTGGAAAATCGGAAAATGCCATTTCTAAGTCTTCTTTTGAAATCATTTTTTCGTTAGGTTGGCATTCTTCAGTTTTTGGAAGTTTACTTAATAAACAATTATTATCGATAGCTCTAAGCAATCGGTGGGCGTTAAAATCTTTCTTATTTCTAACCGTAACGGGTTGTTGGATAACCAATTTATCGCCTAAGGCCTTCAATTTAGAAAATTGTAGTTTTTTTAGGTCTTCAATAGAAATACCAATAAATTCATTGGCTTCAAAAGTTATCAAACCCAATTCTAAAACCTGTTCAAAAGGGTAAACAATATAGGCGTTAGAGAAATGAGGGGCTTTATCTGGCAGCGGCATTTTACACTCCAAATGCTGCGATAAAAACCTATTTAACTCATAAAAACCTTGGTTGTTTCGCGCTATACCCACAAATTGTTGCTTGGCGCCGTTTCTAAAATCAATACCTACTATGGGTTTTATATGGTACTTTTTAGACTGTCGTATAAAATTTAAGCATGCCGAAGTATTATTAATATCTGTTAATACTAAGCTGGATATCTGGTTTGCTTTGGCGAGTTCTAACAATTCAATTTCAGAAAATGTGCCATAGCGCAACGAATAATAAGAATGACAATTTAAATACATTATTGTTTTCTGTGTGCTAATAAAATTGGTGGTTCGCCATTAAATGGGTTTTGAAATCGTCCTATGGTTTTTGCGCCCATAGAAGCAGCGCGCATAATGCTTAATTCACCATATTTTTGCCTTACGCGGTCCATAACATGGTAGAGGTTGAGCATCTCTTCAGTATCATCAAACAAATTTATTTGATAGTTACCACTAACAATATTTGTGATTTTTACACCTACCAATCTTACCAATAATCGGCGGTTATACAACTTTTCAAACAGCTCTAATGCTGCGGGAATAATCACGTGGTCGGCACTAGAATACGGTATTTTAACCTGTTTGTTATAAGTGTTAAAATCTGAATATCTAATTTTTACACTTATGGTGCTCGCTAGTTTATCGGCATTTCGTAATTGAAACGCTAAATTTTCAGCCATAGCAAAAATGGTAGTCCGTAGCTTTTGTGTATCAATAGTATCTTTCCCAAAAGTACGCTCTGTAGAAATCGATTTTCTTTCGTGAAAAGGTATTAAGGGTGTATTGTCAATACCTTGTGCTCTTTTCCAAATGGTAACGCCGTTGGCACCCAAGGCACTCATCATCATTTCTACAGGCATTTGTTGCACCACCTTAACTTTATCTACACCCAGATTTCTAAGAATTTGATAGGTTTTTTGGCCAACCGACGGAATTTTACGAATGGATAGTGGTGCTAAAAACGATTTTTCAAACCCAGAATCAATCATTAATTGGTTGTTAGGTTTGGCCTCCCCAGTAGCTACTTTAGAAACAATTTTATTACACGACAAACCAAAAGAGATAGGCAATCCAGAATCTTTTATTATTTTTTGTCGGAGCTCTGAAGCATATTTATAAGTGCCATGAAATTTATCCATACCGGTTAAATCGGCATAAAATTCATCGACACTGGCTTTTTCAAAAACGGGGACTTTCTCCTTAATAATTTCGGTAACCAAATGAGAATATTTGGTATAAATACTAGAATTCCCTTTAATAACAACCGCTTCAGGACACAGGCGTTTGGCCACCTTCATAGACATGCCAGAATGCACACCAAAGCCTCTTGTCTCGTAACTACAAGCTGCAACCACGCCTCGATCGCCCGTGCCGCCAACTAATAAGGGCCTGTTTTTTAGGCGACTATCTATTAAGCGTTCACAAGACACAAAAAAGGTGTCTAAATCCAGATGTAAAATATTTTTTTCCACACTACAAAATTAGCTACAATTACACACAATTATTGCTTATATTTGTAGCAATATGAATTATATCTCTAAAAACATCCAGCATTTAAGAAGCCTTAAAAAGCTTTCTCAAGAGGCTCTTGCCGAAGAATTAAAGGTATCACGCTCACGCATAAGTTCTTATGAAGAGGGACGCTCTGCTCCATCTATTGAGTTTATAATTAGTTTTTCTGATTATGTTAAAATACCCATAGACATACTGCTTCGAAAGGACTTAACAAAATCGACCGATTTCTCGTATATCGAATTAAACAACCAACGGGTTTTGTTCCCGATTACGGTAGATACTGATAATAATAATTTAATAGAAGTGGTTCCTGTTAAAGCCACTGCGGGGTATTTAGCGGGTTATGATGATGCCGAATACATCGAGCAACTTCAAAAAATTAAACTCCCTTTTTTACCCACAGGAAAACACAGAGCCTTTCCTATTAAAGGCGACTCCATGCTTCCTATGAAAGACGGTGCTTTTGTTGTAGGCCGTTTTATTGAGGATCGCAGCGACATAAAATCTGGTAGAACTTATGTATTGTTAACGCTAAACGATGGCATGGTTTACAAACGCGTTAAAAACAATATCGCTTTAGACAACTCACTTTTGTTAATGTCTGATAATAAGGCTTATCAGGATTACAGCATTCCTATTGATGAGGTTTTAGAACTTTGGGAGTTTACCTGCAGCATTAACACTCAAGAATATAACGAAGAAGAATTAAAACTAAGCAGTATTATAAATATGTTTAATGAACTAGGTGTCGAGCTTAAAGCTTTAGAAAAAATAATAAAATGATATACACCATTATTGATGTTGAAACCACCGGAAAAGGAAATCGTATTACAGAAATTTCGATTTTTAAATATGATGGTCATACGGTAATTGATGAATTTACCTCGCTGGTTAATCCAGAAAGCTATATTCCAACACATATTACCGCTCTTACCGGAATAGACGATGCGCTTGTTGCCAACGCCCCTGTTTTTGAAGCCATTGCTGAAGATATTTTAAGCATTACAGAAGATGCTGTTTTTGTAGCCCATAATGTTAATTTCGATTATAATGTGATTCAAGGTGAATTTAACCGATTAAATATCACCTTTAAAAGAAAGAAATTATGCACCGTTAGACTATCTAGAAAACTATTATCGGGACATCAATCTTACAGCTTAGGTAAGCTATGTAAAGATTTAAAAATAAATTTAGTAGACAGACACCGCGCACGTGGTGATGCCGAAGCGACTGTTATTTTATTTGAATTATTATTAAAACAACCCCATTCTGAGCAAGTTTTTAAAGACTTTTTAAACAAAAATTCAAGAGAAGCCACCTTACCGCCCAACCTGCCAAAACATGTGTTTGAAGCTTTACCAGAAACCCCTGGAATCTATTACTTTAAAAATAAAAAAAGCGATATTATTTATGTGGGCAAAGCTAAAAACATAAAAAAAAGAGTACTCAGCCATTTTTACAGTAAAACCAAAAAATCTTTAGATATGGTTAGAGAAACTAGAGACATCGATTTTGAGCGTTCTGGTAGTGAATTAATTGCGCTTTTAATGGAAGATGCCGCCATTAAGCACCATTTCCCTGTTTTTAACCAAGTTTCTAAACGCACTATACAATCGCATGCTATTTTTTGCTACGAAGACAGAAATGGCATTCTACACTTAGCCGTAAATAAAGGACGACTGGTTAACAATCCCTTAATTACATTTTTTAATCTGCGAGACACCAGGTTGTATCTTGAAAAAATATGCATTAAATACAATTTATGTCCTAAGTATTGCCATTTACAAGAAGCGGTGACACAATGCTCACACTTTAGCATCTCCAATTGTAAAGGCGTTTGTAAAAATGAAGAGTCTTATAACGACTACAACCAACGCGTTCTAGAAGCCATACACGATATTTCTGAAAACAAAAATGATGTGGTATTAAAAGAACAAGGACGAACGCCAGACGAAGATGCTTTTATTATGATTAAAGGTGGGGTGTATTTAGGCTACGGATTTATAAACAAAGAAGAATCTATAAACCATCCCGATGATTTAACGCATTTTTTAATCCCTCAAAAAGATAATGTTGATGTTCAGAAAATTTTGAAAAATAAATTGTTTGCGCTCTGATTTTATAGACAGATATAAGGCCTGATTTTAACTAAAAACATTACGACTAACCTATCACAACTCTTAAAAAATTATTTTATTTTCACAAAGCGCGTTAGAAAATTAAACAACCTCCAAAAGCACTATACCAAACTCGGAATTCACGACAACTTTACCTTGTTTTACAGTTACATCTTGATTGGAATACGCATCACGTAAAACCACACCATCTTCAAAAACTTTTGATACATCCAAGGCTTTTTTACCTTTTTGTAAATTTAAGCCCACAACAACAACATCGTTATAATTGTCTTTTGTAAAATGTCTTGAAAACAGGTAGGGCGCTTTAGAAATCATTTTATGAATGCCTGCCCCCACAGCGGGGTGATTTGCTCTAAACCGACCAAGTTTTTGCCAGTGTTTTATAATGTTTTTGGTTTCTGCAGTATTCGCAATAGCCTCCCAATTCATGTTAGAGCGCAATGTGGCATCACCTTGAGTGCCTTCTATAATTAATGACCGTGCAGACTCATCGCCATAATATATTTGAGAAGTTCCTGGCGCCAACAATAATTTGGTAGCGGTTTCGTAAGGTTTCTCGCGAGCAGCATCAAAAGGTTGCCCATCATCATGAGATGATAAATAATTTAATGTCCCGTGATTTTTTAAATCTGTAGTAAGGTGTTTTGAATAGCTGCTAAACAAGGTCTCATAATCCATTTGTTTGGCGTTCCATTTAAACTGAAAATTAACAAGACTATGAAAAGCCTTATCAAAATAATTCACTTTTTTATCTCCAAAATCAAAATATTGCCCCGTATCGATGCCATAATTGTAAACCTCTCCTACCAAATAAAAATCGGTATCGTCTAAAACTTTATCAGGGTTATTCTTTTTGTATGTCGCGAAAGCGTAATCGCATTCTGTTTTAAACTCTTGCCATACGAAAGCTTCAGTGTGTTTTACGGTATCCACACGATAGCCATCAATTCCAAATTCTGTGATGTAATCTGTTAGCCATTTAATAATATAAAACCGTGGTGCTCTGGGGTAGCCCGTGCGTTTAAAAAACGCATCAAGCTCAGCTATTTCTTGCTCGTATCGACCTTCTGCTTTCCATTTCTCAACCAAATGTGGTGGTAAATCTACCGCTTCATCACGTTCTGTTTTTATATCTGGAAGATTTTCAACCAAGGTGCAAGCGATCGTGTTTTCGTAACTGTCGTAAGTACATTTAGGTCCAGTTCTTACCCAACCTGAAGACCACAACGGATCCTTTTTTGTTACAGGCCCCGTGTGATTTATAACCGCATCCAACACAATTCTAATCCCATTTTTATGAGCCACTTCTACTAATCTCTTTAAATCTTCTGCTGTGCCAAAATTGGGTTCCATGGCCGTCCAATCCTTTGTCCAATACCCATGAAACCCATAAGTAAATCCAGTCCCTTCATTTGTGCCCTCATGAATTTGCTCCACAACAGGCGACATCCAAATGGCATTAACGCCTAAATTGGTAAAATATCCTGATTCAATTTTTTTAGTAATGCCTTTTATATCACCACCTTCAAAACCGCGCAGTTTTCCAGTTTCTTGTGTTCTATTAAAATTAATATCGTTAGATGTATCGCCATTATTAAACCTATCGGTTAAAAGAAAATATAAGTTAGCGGCTTCCCATACAAATGGTGTTTCAACTTTTTCTATCTCTAAATTTTCGTTGGTTTTTTTAGCACAATTTGTAAAAAATAAAAGCGTGAGTACTAGAATTAAAAATTGTTTCATGGGGTTTGTTTTATTGAACTTTTAATATGAAAGATTCCAAGGCATTTAAAGTTATATTGAGGGTTGCAAAGTCTTCATCTACAATTAAATCTGTTGAAAACTGTTGGTATAATTGATCTTCAACCTTATAATTACTTTTATCAAAATGCCATGTATCTATAATGTTTTTTGGAATTTTTAAGCTGAAACTATACGTATTATCGACATCAAAGTTTGAAACCACTATCAGTTTTTCAGTAGCACTCCAACGCACAAAAGACAGTAATTTATCGGTGTAACCCTCCGTATGTTTTCTGTTATACAGATGAATGTCTTGATACTCACCAGCAAGCGCAGAACTGGTTATAGTAAAGTTTAATAAGCGCTTATAAAAATCTCGTAATGTTTTTTCTTGATCGGTTAACAGACCGCCATCAAATTGCTTATTATTTACCCAACGTTGGTGAGCAGGTACGCCCACATAATCGAAAATTGAGGTGCGTGTTGGGGTGCCAAAACCCGCTTGTTCAGAGCTATCTTCGCCAACTTCCTGACCAAAATAAATCATAGTTGGCGACGTACTTATTGTGGCAGAAACCACCATAGCTGGTTTGCCTTTATTAGCATGTCCAGCAAAATCTGGACTTGCGATACGTTGCTCATCATGATTTTCAAGAAAGTGAAGCATTTCGTGTTCAATATCCTTTAAATCCTCTTGAATTGGCGGTATATTATCGGTTTTTCCACGACCTTGCATGATGTTTTTAATGGTATCGTACAACTGGACTTTATCGTATAAATAATCCATTTTTCCCTTTTTAATATAAGCTCTATATAACTTAGGGTTGTAAACTTCGGCTAATAAAAAAGCATCAGGATTTTTCATTTTAATGGACGAATTCATAAAACTCCAAAATTCGACAGGTACCATTTCTGCCATATCGTAACGAAAACCATCAACACCCATGGCGATCCAATAGTGTGTGATGTCTTTAAATTTCACCCAAGAATCTGGCACTGTTTTATCTTGCCAAAACTTAAAATGTGTTTTGTAATCCTCATTTTCAAAACCCTCAGGAAGGGTATCGAAATCTTTTTTTCCATCTGGACTAACGCCATAATTAATTTTTACAGTTTCGTACCAATCGTTCATATTTGGTTGTGATAATCGTGAGCCATTGCCTGTCCATTTTGCAGGCACCTCATTAAACTCACCATCTGCCAAAGGATGTTTTTCGCCTCCCAAAGGCAAATAGCCATCTTGCCAAACAGGAACTTTAAAAGCTTGGCTTGGGTTGTAATAAAAATTATTATTTACATGATACGTTACTGTTTTATCGTCGGTAGCACCAAAGTCTAACACACCTTTGGGGTTGTTTAAACCCTTGTAATTTCTGGCGACATGGTTAGGCACAATATCAATAATAACCTTTAAACCCACAGCATGAGATCGTGCAATAAGCGCTTTGAATTCTTCTAATCTGTTTTCAGGATTTTCGGCTAAATCTGGATTTACGTTATAATAATCTTTTACGGCATAAGGCGATCCTGCTCTACCTTTTACCACGTCTGGATCGTCGTTTAAAATGCCATACGTTGTGTAATCTCTAATAACGGCATGATGTGGCACGCCAGTATACCAAATATGTGTTACGCCTAAATCTTTAATTTCTTTGAGTGCTTTATCGGTAAAATCGCCAAACTTACCTACGCCGTTTTCTTCAATGGTTCCCCAAGGTTTGTTTGTGGTATTCGTGTTTCCGAATAAACGGGTAAATACTTGATATACTACTTTTTTGCTCCTAAATTCCGTCTTATTTAATGGCGATGCTTGACCTTGGTTTACTTCATTTTCACAGCCAACTGCTATAAAAAAAAGAAACAGGACTATAAAAAGACTTTGCTTATTCATAACGTTCATTTTTAAATTTTAATCCCTAACAAATAACCATAAAACAGCTGGCTTGAATTCGGTTTTCCAAAACGATTCGCTATGCATTCCGTGAGGCACAATTTTTTTATAGATATTTTCTTCTGAAAAATTATTTGCCAGCATAAGCTCCACCATGGCATTCATGTTATCAACCATGTCTTGCCCCTCTTTTTCACCAACTAAATAATAGAACTTAGCGGTATTAGGATGTGTTTTTGTAAACTGAAAACTCGCTTTAGCATACCAAAACGTAGGTGAAAACACCATAGATTTACCAAATACATCAGGTCTTTTAACTGTTGCATAATGTGCAAACAAACCGCCCAAAGACGAGCCTGAAATCCCTGTGTTTTCGCTATCTGGTTTGGTTCTGTATGCTTTATCGATTTCTGGTTTTAGTTGGTTTACTAAAAAATCTAAATACAAAGCGCCTTCGCCTTTGCCATATCTTTTGTTATCCCAAGCGGAATATTCATTTAAACGTTTTTCGTTAGCATGATTAATCGCAACCACAATGAGTCCGAAACCCGTTTCATTATATATGGTATTTAATGTTTCGTCCACTTCCCATTCACCGCTATACGAGGTGTTAACATCGAATACATTCTGACCGTCTTGTATATATAAAACAGGATAACTTGCTTTGGAAACCTCGTAATTTGGCGGTAAATACACACTTATTTTTCGCTTGCGCTGAAGTTGGGGCATTTCAAATTCTTCTGCAAACACATGTACATTTTTGGAAGCCGTAGTGGGTTTGTTTTTCTGATTGGGATTATTCCAATTCAAAATCTTTATAGCCACAGTATCTGAAGTTGTAGTAAAAGAATAAACTCTATTATCTATTGGGTTTCCGTCGGTTTCACACTCCACAGTTGCCCAATTGCCCTGTGTGAATTTAAAGCTTAAGGTTTCGCTATATTTGGGAATACTAATTTGATATTGATTATTTGTTTTATTTAGTTTAAAGGGGTCTTTGCCACCGGACCAACCTTCAAAATCTCCTGAAATATAAAGGTCTTGCTTATAATCGTGATGCTCTGGTAAGCCTGTTATCACAAAGGTAACAAGCCCTTTATCTGCAAACGTACTAACCTCTTGTTTTTTATGGTTTAAACAAGAAACAAAAACAAGACTTAATAGTAAGATGCTGAGTGGGCTTTTCATTTTGTGTTTTCCTGAGACTTATTTGGTTTTAAAATAGTATCTGGTTTTTGTTATAATTTGGTGCTTAAAACCATACTCCCTTTTTCATTTAATAACAAACTATCGTTCCAAATTACTTTGGCATTGGTAATAATATTCTTTAATGTTCTTCCTTTTAAACCGAGTTCCTCAAACCTGCTTAAATCTAAATCTAGCGGTTTGGTATTTTTGTTTAAGATATGCACTACGGTTTCGTCCTCTAAAACCCTAAACAAGACATAAACACCATTTTCTGGTGCGAAATGTATTGTTTTTCCGTCGTGAATAGCCTTACTATCTTTTCTATAGTTCAGTATTTTTTTAAGGAAGGCTTGCATGCTTTTTTGATCTGCTGTTAAACCGTCTCTTGTAAAGGCATTTACGGCATCGCCTGCCCAACCTCCGGGGAAATCGGTACGAATTAAACCATGATCGCCAGGCTTATCAAAATCATGCATTAAGATTTCTGTTCCGTAATAAATTTGAGGTGTTCTTGGTAAAGTCAATATATAACTTAAAGCCATTTTTGTGTTTATAACATCTCCTTTTAAGGCTGTAAAAATGCGACTCATATCATGATTGTCTGTGAAAATCATAATATCTTTTGGATTCGCATAATGAAAATCGTTGGCTAAACCTTCGTAAATTTTAACTAAGCCGTTATCCCAAGATTCTTCTTCATTTAAGGCATCGACTAGGTTTTTTTGCATGGCAAAATCCATGGTCGATTTTAAATTAGATTGGTAACCATCTTTATTATTTGCGCCCTTTTGCCAATACCCAATAAGTAGCGGGTTATAACTCCACTCTTCACCAACAATATTAAAATTCGGGTATTCGTTCATAATTTCTCCAGCCCATTGACTCATAAAATCTTTATCGGGATAGGGATAGGTATCTTGACGAATGCCCCCTAAGTTTAAAGTTTCTATCCACCAAATACTATTTTGAATGGTATATTTTGCCATAAATGAATTGCGCTGATTTAAGTCTGGCATAGCCGAGACAAACCAACCTGCACTCATGTTTTCTTTATCTGTTTTAGAGGCGTATAGGTCTTGATTTACGGTACGCCTGTGGTTGGTGGTAATGCTTTTACTATCATCCCAATTATCCTTGTTTTTTACATAGTTATCTTGATGGTTTACCCAATCGCTAAAGGGTAAATCTGGCATCCACCAATGCGCAATACCGCAATGATTTGCGACTTGATCCATAATTAATTTCATGCCTTTTCCAGACATTTTTGACGACAATGCTTTATAATCATCTAAAGTGCCGTAACGCGGATCTACCTGATAATAATCTGTAATCGCATAGCCGTGATAAGAGCTCTGAGGCATATTATTTGTTAATAAGGGGCCCGTCCAAATTGCGGTAAAACCCAAATCGTCAATGTAATTTAGATGATTTACAATCCCTTGAATATCGCCACCATGACGTGCATAATCATCGTTTCGGTTTATAGTCTTTTCTTGAAGTGAAGTCTCTACATCGTTATCTGGATTTCCATTAGAAAACCGATCTGGTGTTATCAAATAAACGGCATCACTACTATTAAAACCAATATAATCTTCGGCTTGCCTGTCTCTGGGTTTTAACTGATAGGTATAAACCAAATTGGCCTTATTATCTTTTTTAAACATGATGTTGAATTTACCTGCTTTTGTGGTTTCAGAAATACTCAAATCTATGAACAGGTAATTTGGACTATCGGCTTGGTGTACCTTTTCAATTGAAACCCCTGGATAATTAATTTCTGGTTTCCATGTTGAAATATTAGGATGATGCACCAAAAGTTGTAACGAGGTGTTTTTAAAACCAACCCACCAATTTAAAGGCTCTACAAGGTTAATATCCCGTCTTTCTTCTAATAGCGGTTTTTCATCAACCCCATTTGCAGTTAAATCATTTTGTTTTTTACAAGATACATTAAGGATCAATACACAAAGCACCCTAACTGTAAAGAAATGAATGGACGTTTTTTTAAACTTATAATAACTCATAGCAACCCGCATTTAATTAATCGCTTTAATGCTAATGGCATAACCTCCCGCTGGAACAGATACTATTGCGAGTTCTGATGTATGCGTTACATTTTGAGTTTTAATCGTGTAAGCTTGCGGATTGGTTTTATAGTTGGTGTCTTTGGCATCCGTATATATTGTGGCCTTGTATTTTTTTCCTTTTTCAAGGAAGTCCAATTTGATAGTGGATGTTCTTTTTTCCAAACCGTTTACATTGCCTATAAACCAACTACTCCCAGCCTTTTCTTTACGTGCTATGGTGATGTATTGTCCGGGCTCGGCTTCTAAATAAATACTTTCATCCCAATCGATAGCCACGTCTTTTATAAATTGAAAAGCATCCATAAACTGGTCGTAATGCTCTGGCAAATCTGCTGCCATTTGCAACGGACTGTACATCGTTACATACAATGCCAATTGGTTTGCAATGGTGCTATTTACGCGCGAATTATTATTTGGATTAAGTTTACTAATATCCATTTCGAAAATACCCGGTGTGTAATCCATTGGCCCGCCAAGTAAACGCGTAAATGGTAAAATAGTGACGTGATTTGGTTTTGAGCCGCCAAAGGCTTGAAACTCTGTACCTCTAGCCGATTCGTTTGCTAATAAATTAGGATACGTTCTACTAATTCCTGTGGGTCTAACCGCCTCGTGGGCATTTACCATAATTTTATAGTCTGCTGCTTTTTCTATGGCATATTGGTAATGGTTAACTATCCATTGGCTGTAATGGTGCTCGCCTCGTGGTAAGATATCGCCCACATAACCACTTTTAACAGACTCGTAGCCGTTATCGTTCATGAATTGATAGGCGGTATCCATGTGGCGCTCGTAATTACGAACCGATCCAGATGTTTCATGATGCATCATCATTTTAACGCCTTTTGATTTTGCGTATTTATGAATCTCTTGAACATCAAAATCTGGATACGGCGTAACAAAATCGAACACATAATCTTTAGATTTTCCAAACCAATCTTCCCAACCTTCGTTCCAGCCCTCTACTAAAACGGCATCAAATCCATGTTGGGATGCAAAATCGATATACCGCTTTACTTTCGTGTTATTTGCGGCGTGAGTTTTATTAGGTTTTACTTTCGAATAATCTGTAATGCCTAAGTGCACCGAAAGCAAATCGTCTGTATAAGCCCAGGAACTTTTTCCTGTTATCATTTCCCACCAAACGCCAATGTATTTTATAGGTTTAATCCACGAGGTATCTTCAATTTTACAAGGCTCGTTTAGGTTTAATGTTAATCTAGAGCTTAAAATATCGCGTGCATCATCGCTCACGATAATGGTTCTCCAAGGTGTTGTACTAGGCGTTTGGATATAGCCCTTATCGCCTTGAGCATCTGGTGTTAACCAAGATTCGAAAATCAGGTTTTCATCATCTAAATTTAAGTGCATACACGCATAGTTAATCAAGGCTGCTTCGTGCAGATTGATGTATAACCCTTGATCTGTTTTCAGCATTAAGGACGTTTGCACACCAGTTTTAGAAAACTGTTCTTGTGAGGCATTATCGGTAAGCGCTGTATCGAATTTTTCGTGTATTTGAGAGAGTTTAGATTCGGTATAATCATATTCTTGCGAATCGTAATCGCCAGGAATCCAAAATGCGGTATGATCACCCGTCATTGCAAATTGAGTTCTCTCTTCTTTAATAACAAAATAAACTAAGTTTTCTTGTTCGGGAAATTCATATCGAAATCCTAAACCTTCATCATACATTTTAAAACGAATGATAACAATACGATCGGTTTCATTTTGTTTTAAATGAACGGCCATCTCGTTATAATGGTTTCTAATTTCTTTTTCTTCGCCCCAAACGGGTGTCCAAGTCTCATTAAAAGTTGCGGTTTCGCTTTTTTCAATTTTGAAATCATTCAGTAAAGATTTTTCATCATCTTTTAACTCTAAACCTAGGGTACTTCACTTTATAACGGCATTGTTTTTATAACTTAATTGATAGCTTGGTGTACCATCATTTTTAAGAAAAAATTGCATGGTTAACTCACCGTTTGGCGATTGTAAGGTTTGTGCAATAGCGGTATTAAAAGCTGAGGATATTAACGCTAAACTTAGTATGAATATGGATTTCATTTTTTATGCTTTTATGTTAATGATTTTTTAAAACTACACGGTTTTTAACTCTTGTGTTTTAAGTACTATGGTCTTATTGTTCACAAGAATTTCGAGTTCGCCACCACTTAAAACTTCAAAATGGGTTTGTTTCTGATTGACATTTACTTTTAAAATATGGTTTCTAAAATTCACTTTAAACGAATAGCCTTCCCATTGTTTTGGTATTTTTGGCATGAAGGACAACTTACCGTCCTTAATACGCATCCCTCCAAAACCTTCAACAATACTCATCCAGGTTCCAGCCATAGATGTGATGTGCAAACCTTCGTGAACTTCGTGATTATAATCGTCTAAATCTAAACGTGAGGTACGTAAATAAAATTGATAGGCCTGCTCCATCCTACCCAATTTAGCTGCTTGAATGCTATGCACACAAGGCGACAACGAGCTTTCGTGCACCGTAAAAGGCTCGTAAAAATCGAAATGACGCTCTAATGCTTCTAGCGAAAAATGATCTTCAAAAAAATAAAACCCTTGTAAAACATCGGCTTGTTTTATGTAAGGGGAACGCAGAATTCTATCCCAAGACCACTTTTGGTTTATTGGCCGCTGCGATTTATTCAAATTAGAGACCGTAATTAATTCTTTATCTAAAAAACTGTCTTGTTGTAGGTAAACCTGATGCGCATCGGAATACGGGAAATACATGTTGTCTGCCACGGTTTTCCAAGATTCCAATTCATCTTCAGATAGAGATACCTTTTCTGCGATGCGCTTATAATCTGTTGCAAATTCTTTTGCTACTTTACCAATATTTTCAATAGCATAATTAATACACCATTGTGCAGAATAGTTGGTGTACCAATTGTTATTTATATTGTTTTCGTACTCGTTTGGCCCTGTTACCCCTAGAATTACATATTTGTTTTTTAGGGTTGAAAAGCTAGCGCGCTGTTTCCAAAAACGAGCAATGGCAATGAGCACCTCTAAACCTTTTTCTGGAATGTAACTGTAATCGCCCGTGTAGCGGTAATAATTAAAAATGGCAAAGGCGATGGCATTGTTACGGTGAATTTCTTGGAAGGTAATTTCCCATTCGTTGTGGCATTCTTCCCCATTCATGGTCACCATAGGATAGAGTGCTGCGCCGTCTTTAAAGCCCAGTTTTTCGGCATTTTCGATGGCTTTTCCTAAATGATTATAGCGGTATTCCAACAAGTTTCTAGCCACTTTTGCATCTTTGGTTGCCATATAAAAAGGAATGCAATAGGCCTCTGTATCCCAATACGTGCTACCACCATATTTTTCGCCTGTAAATCCTTTTGGTCCAATATTTAACCTCGAATCTATACCTAAATAGGTTTGGTTAAGCTGAAAAATATTAAAGCGAATACCTTGTTGCGCTTTTACATCGCCAGTAATCGTAATATCTGAGGTTTCCCAAATATTGGCCCAAGCCAGCTTCTGGATTTTTAACAAGCCATTAAACCCCATAGTTTTGGCTTTTTCGAGAGTTTGTTGCGCTACTGAAGCCAATGTTGTTTTATTGTAATTTCGGTCTGCAACATAACCCGCAAATTTTTGAATGGTGTAGGTTTCGCCTTTTTTAACCTGATGCTTATAATTGAAATCAATGCGGTTTTCTTCTGAATTAATATTAGGATTAATAGTTAACTCATTAGCATCTAAAAACACTTTAGATTCCATAAAGGTACAGACATGGAAATCCGTTTTCATGGTTTTAGTTTCAATAAAAGCCTGATTATTGGAATGATTAACCTTTAGGATGTCCCAAAATTTATCATCCCAATTCGAATCTTCATTTGTAATACTAGCATCTAAATACGGTTGAAATTGAATTTCGGCAGCCGTATTTAAAGGCGTAATTTTATATTCGATTGCGCCTAATTCTTCTAAATCTAAACTTAAAAAACGTTTGGTTTCCACCTCAACTTGAACATCGTTTTTTAAGGTCGCCGTAAAACGTCTTGATAACCAACCCTCTAGCATGTTGAGCTCTCTTTTAAAGTTTTCGACGGTTTTACAGCTAAACAAATCTAGTGATTCGTTGTTTACAAACACATTAATACCTATCCAATTTGGAGCATTAAGCACTTTGGCAAAATATTCTGGGTAGCCGTTTTTCCACCAACCTACTTTGGTCTTATCGGGATAATACACTCCAGCAATATAGCTGCCTTGAAATGTTTCTCCAGTATAAAGCTCCTCAAAATTAGCACGTTGCCCCATCGCCCCGTTGCCAATACTAAACAAACTTTCTGAGGATTTCACATGGCTGGCATCAAAGCCTTCTTCAATAATGGACCAGTTATCTGGTTTTATATAATCTTGATTCATATTTAGTTAATTTTTAAAATAAGAGTCTTCCTCTAATTCGATTTCATTCGTTTTCACTAGAGGTGTTCTTATACTTTTTTTAAATCCTTCTTTTTTAAATTGCTTATTTTATCGATAAAATCTGAGCTTATCTCAGTAAAATCTTTAAAAACAAAATCGGCTTCGTGTAAAACAGACGCTTCACCAATTCCAATAGAAATCATATTGGCAGCATTAGCCGCTTGAATTCCAGCAACAGCATCTTCAAAAACCACACAATCTTCCGCAGGTACTTTCAATTTTTTTGCCGCTTTTAAAAACACTTCGGGATTTGGTTTTGCTTGGGTCACATCATTGCCATCAACAATAGCATCAAATTGATTTAATAAGTTTACTTTTTCAAGTATTTGTCTTGAGTTTTTACTTGCCGAACCTAATGCAATAGGCTGATCTTGTTTTGCTAAATAATTTAATATTTTGGTAACATCTGGAAGAATTTCGCTATGATTCATTTTAGCGATATAGCTTAAATAGTCTTCGTTTTTTTGTGCCATGAGTTTTAAAAATACCTCGTCTGGAAGTGTTTGGTTGCCCCATTCGAGTATTTTTTTTAACGAACGTTCTCTACTAATGCCTTTTAATTGTTCGTTTTGCTCTGGTGTAAAATCTATGCCAATGCTTTTGGCTAAGGCTTTCCAAGCCAAATAATGGTATTTTGCAGTGTCTACAATAACACCGTCTAAATCGAATATATATCCTTTTTTAATCATTTTTTATCTGGGTTACTTTATCGTTTACAGTTAATGATAATAGGCCTGCCAATATCATGGATACACCGCCTATTACTAAGGCGTAAATGGGTTGGTTATTGAAAAAATGGGATACTAAAAATCCTAAAATAGAGGCCGCCACCAATTGAGGAATCACAATAAAAAAGTTAAAAACTCCCATGTAATACCCCATTTTAGAAGCTGGTAAAGCACCCGAAAGCATGGCGTAGGGTACCGATAAAATACTTGCCCAGGCAATGCCTACGCCTATCATGGGCAACCACTCTATAGTAAAAGGAGATGGATTAGATATAAAATAAATAGACATTAAGCCTATTCCACCGGCAACTAAGGCGAGAAAATGTGTAAACTTTCTGCTTGTTTTTTTGGCTAATAATGGTAATAGAAAAGCAAACGCGGCGGCAATTATATTGTAATTAGCAAACATCTCTCCCACTTGGTTCGCTCCTGTGTTATATGCTAGAGAAGCGGTGTCTTTAGTATTATAAATATGTTCTGTTACCGCACTGGTTGTATAAATCCACATAGAAAACAAGGCGAACCAAGAAAAAAATTGCACCCATGCCAGTTGTTTCATGATTTTAGGCATGAACTGAAAATCGTTAACAATATTCACGAAACCATTCTTATAATGTTTTGATTTTTGTAAGAGTCCAGAAATTATTAGTAAAACACCCCCAAGCGTTATTAATCCAATGGTAAGCACATATAAATCTTTTTTTAATTGAAAATGATATATACCATAGGTTGTAACAACACCAAGAAATAAAGTGATTGAGCCTTTTGTAATATGGGATGTGCCATTAGCTATAAACCAGGATTCTGGTCGTTCTGTTTTAACAAAATTATTTGTTTTTGCCTCTTGCGCTTCAAAGACTTTCATTTGCTCTGGAGTGTATTCTTTAGAACGAAAAACCGTCCATAAGACCGCAATTAAAAAAGCAGCCCCGCCTATATAAAATGAATATTTAACCGAGTCGGGAATAATGCCCTCAGGAGCAGTATTTGCAACGCCTAAATAGGTTAAAATAAGCGGTAGTTTTGATGCTACATAAGCTCCAATACCTATAAAGAAACTTTGCATGGCAAAACCTTTAGTTCTCTGGTTTTCGTTAAGATTATCGCCAACAAAGGCTCTAAAAGGCTCCATGGTAATATTAATAGAAGCATCCATAATCCATAACATGCCGGCAGCAAACCACAATACTGGAGAATTGGGCATGATAAATAAAGACAAAGAAGCTAAAATAGCGCCGACTAGAAAGTAAGGACGGCGGCGGCCGAGTTTAGAATGCCATGTGCGATCGCTAAAATAGCCCACAATAGGCTGCACAATTAAGCCCGTTAATGGTGCTGCAACCCAAAGAATAGGAATATCTTCAACTTCGGCTCCTAAGGTTTGAAAAATTCGGCTAACGTTAGCATTTTGTAGGGCAAAACCCATTTGGATTCCTAAAAACCCGAAACTCATGTTCCAAATTTCCCAGAAACTTAATTTACGCTTTTCCATTAATAGTATGGTTATATTAATACTATTTGATAAGCGTTAAACATCATTCCATTCAAATAAATAGATCGTCGAGTGACTAGAATGATATAACTTATCAAAACTTTTTTCGTTGAGAAGTGAAAATATAAGTTTTGATTTAAAGCCAAATATATGAAAGATTTTAATTTTTCCTAACAAAAAGCTTATTTAGTTGATTCTCTTTCAATAATTTCAGTTTCAATAACCACTTTAATAAAGTCAGGTTTTTTATGAACATCTTTAAAACGTTGGTCGCTTTCAGTATTAGATGCCTCTAACCTGTCTATTAATAAATTAGCGGCTTGCTCCCCTATTTTTTGTCCGTGCTGACTAACCGTTGTTAAACTTGGTGTGGCATGTTTTGAGAGCACACCATCGGTAAAACCAATAACTTGAACATCGTCTGGAATACGGAATCCCAACTTCTTTGCTACCTTCATTGCGGTTACCGCATAAAGCTCATTAACTGCAAAAACGCCATCAATATTACCGCTAGTTTTAAAGAATCTCTCTATTTCTTGTTCTAAAACCTCTAGGTTGTTTTCAACATCTAAGTCGTCGTCTATTTTCAATATTAAACTCGGATCTGCAATCATTTTATTCTTCTCTAGGGCTTCAATATAACCCTGTGTTCTTAACCTACCAACACTTACATAGTCCATAGTGGTAATAAGTGCGATATTTTTACAACCATTTGCTATTAGTTTATTCACCGCTTTTACAGAGCCATTAAAATCGTCTACAATTACCTTATCGCAATCCACCTCACTTACAACCCTATCGAACATGACGATAGGCATGCCTTGGTTTATGGTGGCATTAAAATGATGATAATCTTGTTTGAGTAACGTTTCTTTCGAAATGGATAAAATAAACCCATCTATACTACCATTGGCAAGCATTTCCATATTGATAATTTCTTTTGCAAACGATTCGTTTGATAGCCCAACTATAACATTGTAACCGCGTCTATTAGCGACTAATTCTATACCTCTAATTACCGTTGAAAAAAAATGATGTACAATTTCCGGGATTAATATCCCTATGGTTTTAGTCTTTCTGTTTTTTAAACTCAAGGCAATATTATTAGGCCTGTAGTTATAAAATTTGGCAAACGCCTGGATTTTCTTTGTGGTCTCCTCGCTTATTTCTTTGCTATTGCTAAGTGCTTTTGAAACGGTCGAAATGGAAACATCCAGTTCGCGTGCTATTTGTTTCAAAGTGATTTTTCTTTTCATCTGTAGTTTTTAAGGGGAATATTGGCATCTTTTAATCCAATTCTTAAAGATATTACATTATTTCTACTTCTGCCAATGAAACGAAATTGAAGATTTAACAAATAAAACCCTAAAAAACAAAAAAGTTATCAACACGAAAACGTTTTCGCTAAGATTTTCGTGATTCAAAATACTCTATTTACCTAGACTTTGTATAAATTTAATCCTGAGAAGTGATTATATATTAACAAAACAGCCAAATTAACACCTTAATTCAAAAAAAAATTATGAAAACAATTACTAAAAGCTTATTACTTTTTCTGCTTTTTGTACCAATTTTTATGTTTGGACAAAATACACTTACAGGAACAGTAACAGAGCAATCTACCGCTATCTCGCTTCCAGGCGTAAACGTTGTTATTAAAAACACAAGCACTGGAACTGCGACAGATTTTGATGGTAATTATGAGATTAAAGTAAACATCGGCGATGTATTAGTATTCTCTTATGTTGGCTACAAAAATATCGAAATCACCTATTCAGGACAAGACTCATTAAATGTTCAGTTAGATGAAGATGCTGCTCAATTGGATGAAATTGTTGTTATTGGTTATGGTACGACCACAAAAAAGGATGCTACAGGCTCTGTTGAAGCGATAACTTCAGAAGACTTTACCAAAGGAAATATTGTTACACCAGAGAACTTGTTAAGTGGACGTGTAGCTGGTGTAAGTATTACTACCAGTGGCGCACCAGGTTCAGGTTCTCAAATCAAAATTCGTGGAGGCTCTTCGATTAACGCCTCTAACGATCCGCTTATTATTATCGATGGTTTGCCAATTGATAATAATAGTGTTAAAGGTTCAAGAGGTGTTTTGGCTAGTATTAACCCAAACGATATCGATTCATTCTCTGTTTTAAAAGATGCCTCGGCAACTGCTATTTATGGATCTAGAGCAGCAAACGGTGTTATTATTATTGTTACCAAAAAAGGTAAATCGACATTTAGTGCGACTTACGATACTCAATACAGTTTTGGTGAGTTAATAGATCGAGTAGATGTTTTTTCGGGTAATGCTTTTAGACAATTAATTACATCGCAACCCGTAAATGGTACCACGCTAGATGAAAGCTTATTAGGCACTGCAAATACCAACTGGCAAGACGAGATTTTTAGAAACACCTTATCGTCTCAACACAATATATCGATACAAGGATCGTTTTTTAAAGCCTTACCTGCAAGATTTTCATTTGGAGTGACCAATCAAGAAGGTGCTGTATTGACATCGGAATTTGAGAGAAGAAATTTAGGCTTAGCTTTAAATCCGAAATTCTTCGATGATCATTTAAAAGTTAATTTAAACGCAAATTTATCGTTCGAGGATAACAGATTTGGAGATTCGGGACAAATAGGTGCCGCTTTACGTTACGATCCTACACAACCCGTATACGATTCCACATCCCCTTTTGATGGATTTTATCAACACAGGAATGGAAATCTTGTTTCTAATGGCACAACAAATCCAGTAGCATCATTATTACAAACTAATAACATTGGAGACTCGAACAGAATGTATGGCAACTTGAACTTTGACTATAAATTTCATTTCTTTCCAGAGTTAAGCGCCGTTTTAAATATAGGATATGATGAAACTGAAGCTAAAGAAATTCAATCTACATCTTATAATGTACCTACAAACGATCCTGTAAAAGGAAATACATTAAGACGTTTTGAGAAAAGAACTAACAAATTACTTGATGGTTATTTAACTTACAACAAAACCTTTGATGCTGTTAGAACCGAAATTATGGCGGGTTACTCCTACCAAAAGTTTACTTTTAATGGTAACGATACTGGTAATTTAAGAGATCCCTTAAGCTTTACTAATGCTTATGCAGACCCCGATGTGGTTTTAATCGGCTTTTTTGGTAGAGCCAATTTAACCTTTCGGGATAAATATTTTTTAACTTTAACTTATAGACGCGATGGAACGTCTCGCTTTAGCAAAGAAAACCAATGGGGCGATTTTCCTGCTGCAGCTCTAGCATGGAATCTTGGTGATGAAAATTTCTTGCAAGATTCTAAAACTATTTCAAGTTTAAAACTAAGAGCCGGTTTTGGTATAACAGGACAACAGGCGGTAAATGAAAAAGATATATTTTTAAATAGATACCGTGGGGGAAATGCCAACTCACAATACCAGTTTAATAATGCTGCTATTCAATCCCTAATTGTTTCAGAAATTAATCCAGATTTAAAATGGGAAGAGACAGCCACTATCGAGTTTGGTATCGATTATGGTTTGTTTGATGAGCGCCTTTCGGGGTCTTTAAATGTCTTTCAAAAAAATTCTACCGATTTATTATTTACAGCTGCTGTGGCCGATGGTAGTAACTTCTCTAACAGTATTATTCAAAACATTGGTGAGTTACAAATTCAAGGTATAGAATTCTCTATAAATGCCGATGTGGTTAAACAAGAAAATTTTACGGTAGATTTTAATTTTAACGCGACCTTTTTAGATCGTGAAATTAAAAAATTAGCGCTGGGTCAAGACGTAAGAACTGGCGGTATTTCTGGTGGGACTGGAAATAATATTCAAATACTGCGAGAAGGGTTCTCGCCTAATTCATTTAGTGTATTTAAACAATTATACGACACTGCTGGTAAGCCTATAGAAGGAGCCTACGCCGATTTAAATGGCGACAATGTTATAAATGACGACGACCGTTATTTAAAAGAAAACCCGGCAGCCGATGTTATTCTAGGATTTCAATCTAATATTAATTACAAAAATCTAGATTTATCTTTTAACTTAAGAGCCAACTTAGGGAATTACGTTTATAACAACGTAAACTCGTCAAGAGCACAATACGAATTATTACAAGACAATGCGGTGTTAGGTAATATACCAACGTCGGTATTAGATACCGGTTTCCAAAGAACATCAGATGTTATTATTTCAGATATTTATATTGAAGATGCTTCGTTCTTAAAAATGGATAATATCACTTTAGGCTATACTTTTAAAAACCTCTCTCATGTATTAAAAAGTATACGATTATGGGGCGGTGTTCAAAATGTATTTACCATAACTAATTACAGTGGATTAGACCCAGAAGTATCTGTTGGTGCAGATCAAGGTATTGATAATGTTATCTACCCAAGATCAAGAACTATTTTAGCTGGAGCTAATTTTAAATTTTAAAAGAACAACTATGAAATGAGCCACAAAACGGAATAGGAATACAAACCATAATGTTTAATGGCGAATTACATCTGACCAATGAAAAAAATAAAACTTATACAGATGAAAACAAGATTTAAAATACACAAAACAATTGGGTTTATTTGCCTTTTTATCGTTGCATTTACTTCGTGTACCGATGACTTGAATATTACACCTAACGACGATCAAACTATTTTAAGCGAAGAGCTTTTTAAAGACGAGGCCGCTTATAAACAAGTTTTAGCTGGTATTTATGCTAATTTAGCATTAACAGGAACCGATGGACCAGAGAGTTCTAATCTAAAGAATATTGATGCAGGGACCAGTCAATTTGGACGTGTACTTTTATATGTTCAAACCTTATCTGCAGATCAAATGATTTGGTCTTACGAGAATGACCCAGGCACCAGAGAAATTCAAAGAAATTTATGGACGGCTCAAAACCCCTTATTACTCGGTATGTTTAGTAGAGCACATCTTTCTGTAGCCCTGGCAAATAACTTTTTAAGAGAAACTACAACGGCAAAATTAGATGAAAGAAATGTTTCTACCACCTTAAGAAGCGAAATACCTGCTTACCGTGCAGAAGCGCGATTAATGCGTGCCATGGCTTATTATTATTTGATGGATATTTTCGGTAAAGCCAATTTTGTTACTGAAAATGACGCCCTAAATTCGCAACCTCCAGTATATGATAGAGCCCAACTATTCGATTACATTGAAAGCGAATTATTAGCCATTGATGCCGATTTAGTAGACGCAAAACAAAACGAATACGGAAGAGCAGATAAAGCTGTTGCTTATATGATATTAGCAAAAATGTATTTAAATGCTCAGGTTTATATTGGCACAGATCGCAGTGCTGAATCTTTAATTAATTGTGAAAAAATAATCGCAGGTGGTTACACCTTAGCTACAAATTACCTCCATAATTTCATGGCAGATAACCATATCAATTCTGCTGCAAACGAAATTATATTTCCAATTATTTCAGACGGTGCAACCACCCAAAACTACGGCCCTACTACGGTAATGATTAACGGTTCTGTTGGAAGTATTGAAGCCAATGGAACTGAAGTTGGTGTTTCTGAAGGCGGTTGGGGCGGCGCATTGCGAGTAAGAAAACAGTTGGCAGACTTGTTTGATGCCTCGTTTATTAACGATACCAGAAATACCATAATTTCGCAAGGACGATCTGTTGATATTACCGATATATCCGATAAAGATTCTGGATACATTATTCAAAAGTACTCCAATGTCACTTCAACTGGTAGTGCTGGTGTCGATCAAACCTTTGTGGATACCGATTTCCCGTTATTTAGATTAGCAGATGTATATTTAATGTATGCCGAAGCCCATTTAAGAGGCGGTGGTGGCAACCTAGCAACTGCGGTTGGTTATGTAAATGCCTTAAGAACCAGAGCAAATAACCCAAATACGGTTACTGCAAACGATTTAACCTTAGATTTTATTCTAGACGAAAGAGCCAGAGAATTGCATTGGGAAGCCCATAGAAGGCAAGATTTAATTCGCTTCAACAAATTTACTGGTGGTAACTACAATTGGGCTTGGAAAGGAAACGGAAGCAACGGTATTTCGTTACCAACACATTTTAAAGTGTACCCTATTCCAACAGCAAGTATGGCTGCAAACCCTAATCTTACTCAAAACGTAGGATATTAAAATTATAAACAAATTAAGACGATGAAAAAAATTAAAATTATTTCAGCAGTTAGCATCATTGGTTTAGTTTTACTATCCCTGGCTTCTTGTGAAGATACTACCGATACCTTTCAAATATCGACCCCTACAGCACCAATATTGGCAGATTTAAACTTTAGTAGTATAGAGTTGGATGCTGTAAATACTTCTAACCCCGCATTAACTTTAAATTGGGTAGAGTCGGATTACGGACAACAAACAGCCGTAAACTATGCCATACAGTTTGCTAGCGACGAAGGGTTTACAAACCCGGTAACCGCAGCATCAATTACAGGACAAAGCGCATTAACTCTATCGGTAAGCGAGATAAATGCAGCCGCAGGGAATGCTGGTTTAGATCCTTTTGTATGGTCTACTATATACACTAGAATTGTGGCTTCATTAGGGTCGCAAAACAGCGAGTCCATAAACTCAAACACCCTTCAATTTGAAGTCTATCCGTACTTCAACTATGTATTTGAAGATTATTATTTAGTTGGTGGTGGTACAGCTGCAGGATGGGATAATAATGCTAACAATCCGCCATTATTTAGAGACGAATCTAACCCAAATCTTTATTACTACACAGGGTACTTTGCCAAACCTGGTGGTTTTGATGAAGGGCGTTTCAAAGTCATCGAATCACGAGGTCTATGGCAACCACAATGGGGCGTTACAGACGATGAGGGTAGCGATACACCACAAACAGCTGGAGATATTGCTGGGAACCCAGAAACACAAGCTAGCGACCCAGGACGTTTTGGCGTACCACAAACAGGTTTCTTTTCGTTTACCATAGATTTCTCAACAAAAAAATACACCCTAATTCCTTTTGATGCCTCTGGAATTACAAGTCCGGTAACCCTATCAATTGAAGGCTCTAGTGTAGCAACAACAGCCCTAACTCCCTTAGCTTTCGACGGGCATATTTGGTATGCATCTGCATTGCGATTAACACCAGGTGAGGTTACCTTTTTAGCAGACTCCAACACTTGGGGAAGCACCACTGCTTTTTCTGGAGTAGCTACTATTAATGGTGGATCTATTCCTGTAATTGTAGAAGATGACTACGATGTTTGGTTTAACGACCTGACAGGACACTACATCCTTATTCCGTTGAATTTATAATCCAAAAACAGACATGAATTTATATATAAAAAAAATCAGCTTTCTTTTACTGTCATTTGCCTTTATTTTCACTGCTTGTGAAACCGAAGAAAGCTTAACGATAACAAATCCAGAAGCCGAGTTTGTTTTAAATACACCAGGTATTAATACCGTGTTTTTAAATTTTGCTTTACCAAACAATCCTGCGTTTACCATTTCTTGGAATGATGATCTAACAGATGGTGGCACGTACAATGTAGAAATGTCTACAGACGAAGCTTTTACTACGCCCGTAACATTAGGCACAACAACTAGTAATAATTTTTCAATGAACGTTACAGATTTTAATAACGCCATTGTAAACACTGGTGTAAGTAGCTTTAATGATATTGCTATTTATATGAGAGCATCTAATGGTGATCAAATTTCAAATCATATTTTACTGCTAGTTACCACCTATCCAGTAAATGCTCCAATAATAAATAATGTAAACAATGGAGACGCTTTTGTATTATCTTTAGCAAATAATAATGTTACTGCTATAACTGTAGCATGGGATGACCCTATTTTAAACTCTTCATTAAATCAAGACGTATATTATGTTTTAGAAGGCGCAACAGCAGGAAGCGATTTTGCACTGCCTTTAGAAGCTGGCAATGTAAGTAACACCAATACAATAGATTTAACAAATTCGCAACTAAATGCTATAGCGACACAAAGTGGAATCCCAGTAGATACTACTGGAGATTTAGATTTAAGAGTAAAAGCAACAATTACTGATGCCGCTTCGGGATCTGTTTTAGAAAGAATTTCTTCAACAGTAACCATATCTGTAACCACGTATTTAACGGTTTTAGATTTATCTACAAACTGGGGTATTATTGGCTCTGCGGCTAACAATTGGGGTGCTACACCAGACTTACCATTCTATCAAACCGAAACTCCAGGTATTTTAAATGCCTATGTTAATTTAATTGATGGAGAAATTAAGTTTAGAGAAAACATGGATTGGGTAAATAATTATGGAGATACTGGAGCCGATGGTACACTAGACGCTGGTGGTGACAATATAGTGGTTACTGCAGGTTCTTATAAAATCACCATGGATTTAAATAACCTAACCTATACCATAGAAAGTTTTGCTTTAGGTATTGTTGGTGGAGCCTATAATAACTGGGGAGCAACCCCAGACTTTATGTTAGAATACGACCCTTATTCTGATGTTTTTAGAGGTATTGTGACCTTAATTGATGGTGAAATGAAGTTTAGAATGAATAATGATTGGGGTACCAGTTGGGGTGATGATGGTGCTGATGGCACTTTAGAGCCCGACGGAGCCAATATTGTAGTTAACGCTGGCATCTATATTGCTACTGTTAATATAAACGACTTAACTTACACATTAGAACCCATCGACTATGTATGGGGAATTGTTGGCGGGGCTTATAACAATTGGGGTGCTACTGCAGATGCTCAATTTACAAGAGATTGGTCTCGTCCTTTTAACGATATATGGATTCTTAACGATGTAACCTTAATTGATGGTGAATATAAATTTAGAGCCAACAATGAATGGGTCGTAGATTATGGTGATGATGGTGGTGATGGTATTTTAGATGCAGGCGGTGCAAATTTAGTTACTACCGCTGGAACCTATTCGTTTGAATTGGATTTCTCTGATCCTGCAAACCCTACATACATTAAAAATTAAAATTATTTTAAACTTAAAAGAGGCTGATATATATCAGCCTTTTTTTCTTAAACCAATTAAAATATGAAAAAAATACTATACTCATTTTTTTTATTTTTAACGGTTTTGCTCCAAGCTCAAGTTGTTACAACATCGCCCGTAATTCCAACAGCAACCAATGCTATTACCATTACTTTTGATGCCACAGGTACAGGGTTAGACGGTTACACTGGAGATGTTTATGCCCACACGGGCTTACTTACCACAGCCTCTACAGGTAATAACGACTGGAAACATGTTATTGGGTCTTGGGGAAACAATGCAACACAGCCACAATTAACACGAACAGGAACTAATACCTATGAGCTATTTATAACCCCAGATATACCAACTTTTTATCAATCGGGTGCAGATGTTATCACAGACATTGCTGTTGTTTTTAGAAATGCTGATGGAACCGCTCAAACAAGTCCCAATATCTATTTACCCATTTATGCTGCGGGTTTAAATGTTGCAATTACAAATCCTTCAAACGAATCGGTTTTTAATTTGAATGATAATATTACCATAAGTGCAGAATCTAGCATAAATGCAGCCTTAGAATTAAAAGTAAATACCCTATCAGAACAAACGGCTACAAACACAACTACAATATCCAAATCTTACACGTTTACTTCAGCAGGAAACCACACTATCGAAGCTATCGCCACCAAAAATGCTCAAACAAAAACAAATCAAATATCAGTTTATGTAAAAACAATGACTCAAAATCAAACCTTACCTACAGGATTAAAAAACGGTTTTAACGATAATGGTGACGGCTCCGTTACATTTGTACTAAAAGCCCCTTTAAAAACAGATGTGTTTTTAATAGGAGGCTTTAATAACTGGGCACTCAACCCAAACTATCAAATGAAAAAAGATGGAGATACATTTTGGTTAACCCTTAATGGCTTGGATCCAAATACAGAATACGCCTATCAATATTTTATAGATTATAGCATAAAGGTTGCAGACCCTTACTCAAAAAAGATATTGGATCCTGATGACGATCAATACATCTCTAGTACGACCTATCCAAATTTAATGGCTTACCCAATTGGAGATGCTACAGGAAATGTATCTGCTTTTAAAATTAATGAAGCCGAATATGTTTGGCAAAACACAAACTTTACAAGACCTAATAAAGAAAATCTTATAATATACGAAATGCTTTTAAGAGATTTTACCGAAAGTAGCTCATATCAAGATGCCATAACGCATCTAGATTATTTACAGACCCTTGGTATAAATGCCATAGAATTAATGCCTATTAATGAATTTGAAGGTAATATTAGCTGGGGTTACAACCCATCTTTTTATATGGCATTAGATAAGGCTTACGGCACAGCAAACGATTTAAAACAATTTGTAGATGCTTGCCACCAACGTGGTATAGCAGTTATTGTAGATGTTGTTTTTAATCATTCTTTTTCAGAATCGCCCTTATTACAAATGTATTGGGATAGCACAAATACACTTCCTGCTACAAATAATCCTTATTATAATCGCAATCATAATTTAGTAGATAATACAGCTTCACATTGGGGCTACGATTTTAATCACGAATCTCCCCATACCGTAAACTTTTTTAATGATGTATTGAGCTTTTGGATGGACGAATATAAAATTGATGGATTTCGTTTTGATTTCACTAAAGGCTTTTCAAATACTATATATCCAGGTGAAAATAATTGGGCAAGCACCTACGATACCGCAAGAATCACCAATTTAAAAGCCTATGCAGATCATGTTTGGAGTCATGAACCGGGAAACGAAGCGTATGTGATTTTTGAGCATTTGTCAGACAATTCAGAAGAAACAGAACTAGCAAATTACGGTATTTTACTTTGGGGTAATCTAAACCATAGTTTCAATCAAAATACTATGGGCTATGCATCAGGTGCTGATATTTCATGGCTATCTCATCAAAATAGAGGCTGGAACAATCCGCATATTGTAGGTTATATGGAGAGTCATGATGAAGAACGCTTAATGGTAAAAAATTTGGCCTACGGAAATCGTAGTGGTAGCTATAATATTAAAGATTTAAATACAGCTTTAGATAGACAAGAAGCGGCTACAGTTATATTTTACGGTATTCCTGGTCTGAAAATGATTTGGCAATTTGGAGAATTAGGATACGATAAAAGTATTAATTGTGCTGCCAATATTACTGATGGTAGTTGTAGAACAGACGAAAAACCAGTCGCTTGGACTTTAGGTTACCATACCGATTCAAACAGAAAGGATTTGTACGATGTTACTAAAAAAATGATTCAGTTAAAAAAACAATTTCCATCAACTTTTAACACTAATTATGCTGATTTAGATGTTGGTGGCTTGGTAAAACGTATTAATTTAAACGATAATAAAGGAAGTTTAAACGTTGTTATTGTGGCCAATTTTGATGTGACTACACAAACTGTAAATCCAAATTTTCCTGCGACGGGTAATTGGGACGACATATTTAGCGGTACAACGCTTAATGTTGTAAATCGAACAGGATTAATAAGTTTACAACCAGGAGAATACAGATTGTACTCCCAAAATAAAAGTTTAAGTTCAGAAGACATAAAAGAGCAAGATGTTATTAAACTTTATCCAAACCCCACTTCAACAGGATTTAAAATAAATAAAACAGTTGGAGATGTTTATTTATATGATATAACAGGAAAGTTAATTTCAAACTTTAAAGGTGATTTTGAAAAAAACCATGCATTTAATACGTCTAATTTATCTAAAGGACTATACCTTGTGAAATTTCAATCTTATACTGGTGTAATTGTAAAACAATTAATTATTGATTAACATTAGAAAACATAGTTTTTTTAATCATTAATTGTATATCCGTTTTTTGCCATAAAATTAAAAAAATGTGCGATTATTTGCGACCCGTGCGACAGCGAACTGGCAAAGCAAATCTGCAGGAAATAAATAGCAGCTCAATAGTGAATTATCCCACTGAATTTGCTGAATATAAATAAATATTTATTTTTTATAAGGAAATAAAAGTGTCCAAATATCGTAACAAATTATGGGATTATGAATCTGTCTGGACAAGTACTATCATTAACTTAATTTTCAAATAAAAACGCTATTTAGTCTAAAATTATACCAATTTAATTTTGAAATGTCGTATTGTTAATTTGGTATAACAAAGCAGTTTAATGTATATCTCATAATAATTGCTGAATAATACAAAAAAAACACCTACTTTTGTTTAATGATTAAGAATTAAGCATGAACAATATTAAAGTAGATTTTAGCATTAAGGATTTAGAAAACCTTACCGGTATAAAAGCACACACCATAAGAATTTGGGAAAAACGGTATAATTTACTTAGCCCTGATAGATCTGAGACTAATATTAGAAACTATAACTTAGATAACTTTCAAAAGTTATTAAACATTTCTTATCTTAATAAAAGCGGACTCAAAATTTCTAAAATAGCAGGTTTAAGTGACCAAGAAATTGAACATAAGGTGCAAGAAATAGCATCTAAGACCGAAACTGAAGATCACGCCATAAATAATTTTAAAATGGCCATGATTAATTTTGATCAAACACTTTTCTACAACACCTACAACACCCTTTTAGAAACCAAAACCTTTAGCCAGATATTTTACACTGTCTTTATTCCGTTACTAAAAGAAACTGGTTTGCTTTGGCAAACCAACACCATAACACCAGCCCACGAACATTTTTTGTGTGTACATATCAAACAAAAAATTCTCGTAAATCTCGAAAAATTACAACAACAAGAACCGCGACCAAAAACTAAAACCTTTGTCCTGTTTTTGCCAGATCACGAAATACACGATCTGGGCCTATTATTTATAAATTACAAATTGAGAAGCAAAGGCTATCATACTATTTTTCTTGGAGAAAGCCTCCCCATGGAAAATTTAAAAGATTTGCTTGAGTTTTTCGATGAAATTACATTCGTGTCATATTTCACGGTGTATCCAGAAGCAGAAAATATCAGGCCTTATTTAGAAGCGTTTAATAAAAAACTCTTAATAAGAGAAAACATAGACTTCTTAGTTTTAGGGGCTAAATTAAATGAGATAGACAACACCGACCTACCTAAAAAAATAAAGACTTTTAATTCTATAGAAAGCCTTGTTAAATATTTGTAGTCCTACAAATATTCATTATATTTGTTTAAGATATTTTAATTTTAATTAAACAAATGAAGCAAATTGTTAATATAATTGGATCAGGATTTTCGTCGCTAGCAGCTTCCTGTTACCTCGCTCAACAAGGTTATGAGGTCACAATTTTCGAGAAAAATGAAACTATTGGAGGTCGTGCAAGGCAAATTAAAAGAGACGGATTCACAATAGATATTGGTCCAACATGGTATTGGATGCCAGATATTTTCGAGAGCTTTTTTGCTGATTTTAATAAAAAACCGTCTGATTATTACATCTTAGATAAACTTAACCCAGCATACAGTGTTTACTTTGGAAAAGACGATTACATCACTATTGAAGATACCTTAGAAAAAATCATAATAGCATTTGAAAAGGAAGAACCAGGTAGCTCTGAAAAACTAAAACTGTTTATTGAAGATGCCAAAAACAATTATAAAATAGCCATGAACGACTTGGTTTATAAACCTGGCGTTTCTCCACTAGAACTTGTTACACCCAAAACCATTAAAAAAATAAATAAATTTTTTAGCACCATTAAAAAAGATGTTAGAAAAGAGTTTAAAAATCATAAATTAATTACCATATTAGAGTTTCCAGTGCTGTTTTTAGGAGCCAAGCCAAGCGATACCCCCGCCTTTTATAATTTTATGAATTATGCCGATTTTGGTATGGGCACCTTTCACCCGAAAAAAGGCATGTACGAAGTTGTTTTAGCTATAGAGAACTTAGCCAAAGAACTTGGGGTGAAAATTAAAACTGAGCATCCCATAGACCAAATTATAGTAGAAAATGGTGTAGCCAAGGGCATTGTTTCTAAAGGTGAAACCTATAACTCTGATGTGGTTTTAAGTGGCGCCGATTACCACCATACCGAAACACTTCTAGACCAGCCTTACAGACAATACTCAGAAAAATATTGGAGTAAAAAAGTATTTGCCCCATCGTCTTTGCTGTTTTATGTTGGCTTTGATAAGAAGCTGAAAAATGTAAATCATCATACCCTATTTTTCGACGTTGATTTTGAGACCCATGCCAAAGCTATTTACGACACCCCTCAATGGCCTGAAAACCCATTGTTTTACGCCAGTTTTCCAAGTATTACAGATTCCAGTTGTGCTCCAGATGGTAAAGAAGCTGGTATATTTTTAATCCCCTTAGCGCCTGGTATTGAGGATACTGAAGCGCTTAGAACTGAATATTTTGATAAAATAATGACGCGTTTCGAGCATGTTACCTCACAAGACGTAAAAAATAATGTTATATTTAAAGAAAGTTTTTGTTTAAAAGATTTTATAGCAGACTACAACTCGTATAAAGGTAACGCATATGGCATGTCTAACACCTTATTACAAACGGCATTTTTAAGGCCAAAATTAAAAAGTAGTAAAGTTAAAAATTTGTTTTTTACTGGTCAACTCACAGTGCCTGGTCCAGGTGTGCCGCCATCTTTAATATCGGGTAAATTAGTTGCAAATTTAGTAGTTAAACATGTGGGCTAATAAAAACATCTAGTTAATTGTGTGGTTAAAATTCATACTAATCAAACTGGCAAAATCGTTAAATAACTATGTATTTAAACATTAAATAAATGAAGCTTCTTTTTGATACCGTTTCTTATAAATCTAGCAAGCTAGTGACTAAAACGTACAGCACGTCTTTTTCATTGGCTACAAAAATGTTAGCACCCGATATTAGGGCTCATATTTATAATATTTACGGTTTTGTGCGTTTTGCAGACGAAATTGTAGATTCTTTTCATGAGTACGATAAAGACTTGCTTTTAAATAAATTTAAAGAAGATCTGGATTTTGCAATTGAAAATAAAATTAGTTTAAATCCCATACTTAACGCCTTCCAACATACTTATCACAAATATAATATTAACAGAGACTTTGTTAATGCTTTTATGACTAGTATGCAGTTAGATTTACATAAAAAAGAATACCTTACAAAAGAGGAGTTTAATGCTTACATTTATGGTTCGGCAGACGTGGTTGGTCTTATGTGTTTGCAAGTGTTTGTAAAAGGTAATACGGATCAATTTAATACCTTAAAAGAAAGTGCTATGGCCTTAGGCTCGGCTTTTCAAAAGGTTAATTTCTTAAGAGATTTAAAAGCCGATTTCGAAGGTTTAGATCGCACTTACTTTCCTAATACCGATTTAAAGAATCTTAATGAAGTTTCTAAACAAAACATAATAGACGATATAGAATTAGACTTTAAAAAAGGACTAGAAGGTATAAAAAGACTCCCTATTGAAGCTAAATTTGGCGTGTTTATGGCTTACAGGTACTACTGTCAATTATTAAAAAAATTAAAGAAAACTCCTGCTTTACAAATAAAAAACACTCGAATTAGAGTTTCTAATTCAAAGAAAATTGAACTTTTAATGCGAAGCTACATAAAATATCAACTTAATTTAATCCAGTAAAACTAAATACAAACTATTATGCAAACTTTATATTGGATACTCATTTTTTTAGGAACCTTTTGCGGTATGGAATTTATGGCATGGTTTACACACAAATATATTATGCATGGTTTTTTATGGAGCTTACACAAAGACCACCACATTAAAGATCACGACAGTTGGTTTGAGCGTAATGATTTTTTCTTTATTTTTTATGCCATCGTTAGCATGACTTTTATAGTACTTTGGAGCGACTACAACCTTTGGATAGGACTACCTATTGGATTGGGTATTCTCGCCTACGGAATATCGTATTTTATAGTTCACGATATTTTTATTCACCAGCGCTTTAAACTGCTTAGAAACATAAATAACCGTTACGCCAAAGGCATTAGGCGTGCTCATAAAATGCACCACAAGCATATTGGTAAAGAAAAAGGAGAATGTTTTGGAATGTTATTCGTGCCCTTTAAATATTTTAAAAAATAGTATCCATTCTCTTCGAAACCTCTGGATTTCTCATTTATTTAATTTAGAATACCAATAACTATTAGATATAAGCCATACCTGTTTAGCAAATTAAAAACAATTTCTAAGTGCTTTTAAAACGTTACAAGCTTCATTATTTCAATACAGAAATAATCCAGAAAGTCGCCTGCATTTTTTTTAGAACTAATATATTTTTTTTTGGAAAATATAAAATAATGCAGAACCGACGATATACAACACAACATCAATAATATCGGCGGTATAGCGTGTGTTGTTCTGAGGTAACCACCACTCAAAATACAAAGCGTAATACAGTGTAAGTCCAATTACAGCTCCCATAGGAATAAACAAACTGTTGTTCTTATGTATCATGCGCACCACTACTAAGCACAAACTTAAAACAAGTGGCATACACAATACATTACTGAGGTAATTATGTATCCAACTAGGTAGTATTAAACCGACGATTTTGGCTAAATATATTCCTAAAGAAAGCGCGAAAATTCCAATAAATAAAGGATTTTTTAAAATACTCATGCTGCAATAGAGCTTATTAACCAAGCGATAAACATGCCAATAGCCATAATAACTACCCAAATGGTTTTTATGATTTTAACCACCACACGAACCAATAAAAACCTATGATTCCCATACTTCTCAAAGAACGACGGATTGTTTTTTTTCTCTAAGCGGCGCTGCTCTAATCGCGCTTCTTCCTCTTTTTTAAACTCTTGCTCACGCCGTTTTTTATATGATAATATCGTATTACATTTTGAGCAATAATCCCTATTCACATTATAAACGCCACAATTAGGACACTTTATATTCTGGTAACTCATAGAAGCAACAACGATTAATTGTAAAGATATTAATAATTAAAGTATTTTTTGAAATTAAACATGCCATATCCAGGAGGGAATCCCGTTTTAAGAAGCTTGTAGCGTTTAAAGCTCATCTTTATATTATTAGAGCAATAAAAAGCAATAGTTTTCTGCCTCGCAAGACTATTCTAATAATCCGTCGATAGTTTGTCTAACCGAATCACTGTTCCAATTTGCAGCGCCAGTTTTATCGATAACAACACGACCTTTTTTATCTATTAAATACGTTCGTGGTATACCTGTAACATTAAAAAAATCTGAGTTAGAAACTTGCCTGTACACATTAAAATCGTAATTATTCTTTTGTAGAAAAGAGTTGACTCGCTCTGGAGATTCATCGGATATTAAAACAAAAACTATCTTATCCTTGTAATCGTTATGCAATTTTTGAAGACTAGGCATTTCAGCAATACAAGGCGGACACCATGTGGCCCAAAAGTTAACCAACACCACTTTACCTTTAGTGTCTTCAAAATTTAGAATGCTACCATCTTTATCCATTAACTTCCAATCGTAAACCGTGACAGTATCCTGCTTACTTTTATCAATTACAGAAGGACTAAATAACGCTAAACCTTTTTGCAAAAACACTTGTATGGGTTTTCTTGTTTGTGGAATTAAAAAAAGTGCTATTAGGATAAGAAATATTATATTATTCCGTTGTTTTTTAGTGATTTTCATAACAAATAAACTGCATTTTTTAAGTTTAAACTTAGGTCTTCAAAACTAATAAAATAAAACGCCCAAATTACATTTATAAGTATAGGTTTTTAGGCATAGTTTATAATACGATTTAAAAACCATACCGGGAGTTCGCTTTTTCAGTAAACACCTGAGTTTTTAATTATAGCAAAAAAAAACCTCCAATAACGGAGGTTTCTTATATAACCATATAAACTTATTTATTTGGTATCTTCCTGTGCACTAGGAGCATCTTCTTTTTCAGTATCCAATAGTCCTAACATATCGTGCTCTTGTAAAATATTGTACCACTGCAGTACTTTTTTTATATCGCTAGCATACACCCTATCTTCATCGTAATTTGGCAGAACATTAAAGAAATATTCCTCTAATTTATCTTTGCTATCTTTAGGGTTTATGCTCGTTTTTTCTCCGCTTTCTTTTTCTTTAATTTTAGCTAAAACCTCCTTTAAAGGCATATCTTCCTCTAAAGTGTAAATAGCTATGTCGTTTAAAACACTAATATTTTGTTGGGCGGTTACCGTTATTCTTTTTTTATCTAGCAACGATTCTGCTATAAAAGCACCTCTAGCTTGGGTAATAAATTGATACAAACCTGGTTTTCCCGAAATGGCTAAAATTTTATCTAAACTCATAAATTCTTATTATTTTTTTGAAAGTCGCAAATATCAATCGTTTAATATTATACTGCAACATTTAACGTCTCTTTTTTTGGTCTGAAAAACGCATACGATAATCCACACTAATATTTCCTTTAGAAATATTATTTAGTTTTCCTTTTAATAAGCGCTTTTTAAAACTAGATAACTTATCGGTAAACAAAATACCTTCAATATGGTCGTACTCGTGCTGAATTACTCTTGCGATTATACCATCGAACACTTCCGTATGTTTTTCGAAGTTTTCATCTAAGTATTCTATAGTTATTTTGGGCTGTCTATAAACATCTTCTCTAACATCTGGAATACTTAAACAGCCTTCGTTAAAAGCCCATTCTTCACCGTCCTCTTGTATAATTTTCGCATTAATAAATACACGTTTAAATTCCTTTAACTCCTTTCTCTCTTCTTCAGAAAACTCTTCATATTCCGAAAAAGGCTCTGTATCTACTAAAAACAAACGAATTGCTAATCCTATTTGCGGTGCTGCCAAACCCACACCAGAGGCATTATACATGGTTTCGAACATGTTTTCTAAAAGCGTATCTAAATTAGGATAGTCTTTTGTAATATCGACACCTTTTTTTTTCAAAACAGGGTCACCATAGGCTACAACTGGTAAAATCATTATAATTAGATTATTTATTTTGGCAAAAATACAATACTAAATAACTAAAGAAAGTATTTTGAGCTTAAAAAAAGAAAAATCCTTAAAATATTATTTGGCGTATAAATAACTTTGTAAAATAAGTGTCGCGCTAATTTCGTCGATAAGGGCTTTGTTTTTTCGTTGTTGCTTTTTTAAACCACTATCAATCATGGTTTGAAATGCCATTTTTGAAGTAAAGCGCTCGTCTACCCTAGTAATGGGGATTGATGGAAACTGCTGCGCTAAAGTTTTTAAGAATGGTTGAATTAGTTTTTCACTCTCGGAAGCTGTATTATCCATTTGTTTGGGCTCTCCAACTAAAAAAAGCTCTACTTTTTCTTTAGAAGTATAGTCTTTCAAGAACGGAATTAGTTCTTTGGTGTTAACTGTAACAAGGCCAGAGGCAATAATCTGCAACTGGTCTGTTACAGCGATTCCCGTTCGTTTCATACCATAATCTATTGCTAAAATACGTGTCATAACTACCTTTTGTGCAAAAATAAGCTTTTAATACAAAAAACTACACTTTATTTGTTATTTAGAATTATGCACTTACACTGCCATGCTATAACATGTATTTATAAATTTCGGTATTAATACATTAAGAAACCTATAGTGCGTTTAATACGGTATAAGCAGGGTTGGTATAATTCTAGCCATTTCAGTATCCTTTTTAAAACTTAGACATTATATTTGCTCAAAATTTTGATACCAATATGAAAGCATTACAAAAAACCATAGAAAACGCTTGGGATGACAGAGCGCTTTTAAAAGATGATAAAACAACCTCGGCCATTAGAGAAGTTATAGACCTTTTAGATAAGGGTGAATTACGCGTTGCCGAACCTACGGCTAACGGATGGCAAGTTAACGAATGGGTAAAAAAGGCCGTAGTTTTATATTTTCCTATTCAAAACATGGAAACCTTAGAAGCTGGAATTTTTGAATACCACGATAAAATTCCTTTAAAAAGAGGCTATGCTGAAAAAGGAATACGGGTGGTACCAAATGCGGTCGCAAGACATGGCGCCTATATTTCTAATGGCACCATTTTAATGCCAAGTTATGTTAATATTGGTGCTTATGTTGATGAAGGCACGATGGTAGATACCTGGGCAACAGTGGGTAGCTGCGCGCAAATTGGTAAAAACGTTCATTTATCTGGCGGTGTAGGTATTGGTGGGGTTCTAGAACCTTTACAAGCCGCGCCAGTTATTATTGAAGATAATGCTTTTATTGGTAGTCGTTGTATTGTTGTTGAAGGTGTTCACGTCGAGACTGAAGCCGTATTAGGAGCCGGTGTTGTGTTAACTATGAGCACCAAAATTATTGATGTTACTGGTAGTGAACCTATAGAATATAAAGGGAAAGTGCCTGCTCGCAGTGTGGTGATTCCTGGTAGTTACGCAAAAGATTTTCCGTCGGGATCATACAACGTACCTTGTGCTTTAATAATTGGTAAGCGCAAAGAAAGTACCAATAAAAAAACATCTCTTAATGATGCCCTTCGCGAGCATAATGTTGCGGTTTAATTCTTTTTTACAAAAGTTTTTATGCTAACATTTTAAAAGTTAAAGGATTAAAATTGACGTTTGATATTCCATAATGAGAATTTTAAAATTTGAAGTATGAAAATTTTAGTAATACAACAAAAAATGATTGGCGATGTGCTTACAAGCAGTATTTTGTTTGAAGCACTTCGCCAAAAATATCCAGAAGCGCAACTAGATTATTTAATTAACTCGCACACCTTTCCTGTTGTAGAACACCATCCTTTTATCGATAATTTTATCTTTTTCACCAAAGAGGCTGAGTCTAGTAAACGCGAACTTTTTAAATTTGCTAAAGCCATAAGAAAACGTGAATACGATGTGGTTATTGATGTGTATTCTAAACTTTCTAGTAATTTAATTTCTTGGTTTTCTGGTGCTGAAATTAAAATCTCTTATTATAAATATTACACGTCGTTTTTGTATCATCATAACATAAAACGCCAAGAAAGCACCAAAGAAAATTCAAATTTAGCGCTTATACACAGAATGCAATTATTAGCGCCTTTAGGTATTGAAGCTAGCTCTATTAAACCAAAAATATATTTAACAGACACTGAAATTACAACTAGCAAACAGTTTTTAGAAAAACATAAAATAGACCTCGACCAACCCTTGTTTATGATAAGCGTTTTGGGAAGTGGCGAGAATAAAACCTATCCGTATTCGTACATGGCCAAAGTTATTGATGCGATTGTAGAAAAAACCGATGGACAAATTCTGTTTAATTATATCCCGAAACAAGAGGCTCAAGCACGGGCAATTTTAAACTTATGTGCTGCTAAAACGCAAAACCATATTAAATTTGACGTGTTTGGAAAAAGCTTAAGAGATTTTCTAGCGATAACACAGCATTGTAACGCTGTTATTGGCAACGAAGGTGGAGCTATAAATATGGCTAAAGCTCTTAATATAAAAACCTTTGCTATTTATTCGCCTTGGATTGATAAAGCCTCATGGAGTCTATTTAATGACAAAAATAACGTAGGCGTACATTTAAAAGACGATAAACCTGAGTTATACACGAAGCCTGAGAAAACCTATAAGAAAGAAGCTTTAGCCTTATATAAGCAGTTTAAACCTAAGTTGTTTTTGGACAAGCTTAAAGATTTTTTGGATAATTAATTCTTAAAAACAGCTAAAGAATTCTTCACAGCAGCTTCTACAAATTGACCTTTCATCACTTTTTCTTGAACTTCTAAAACATTGTTTTTCATGGCTTTATAGTCGTCTTCAGAAAGGTTTTCTAAAATACCATTCAAATCTTTTAGATTAGAAACTCCAAGACCCAAATTGTTTTCAACAATAAAAGTAGCAATGGCAGCTTTATCCCAAACAATAACAGGAAGTCCGCATAAAAGATACAATGAAGTTTTGTGTGGATTGTTATATTTTAAATAGGCTCCTAAATCACCACTACAGGCTTCGGTTGATACGCCATCCCATACCAAACCAAAATCGGCCTTAATTTTATGTGCAATTTGATCTGAGGGAAAAGCTCCTTCATAACTTATAACAGAGTCTTCTTCATTAACTTTTCGTTTACTTTTATCAAAGCCAATACCATAAAGTTTCAAATTGTATTTACTGTGCTCTAAAATATCGAAATCAAAAATATAGGCATTTTTTCCTTCACCAAAACCTCCAGCATAAGCGATATCGTACTTCTCTTTTTTAATTATACTTGTATTCTGTATTGGTTTTTCATCCGAAACGTAATCAAAAATCCCTAAAACCACAATAGGTGTTTTAGTGTTTTGCTCCAAAAACCAAGCTTTCATGGCCTCGTTGTGCACAATAATAACGTCTGAGCAAACAATTTTAGATAATTCTTTCTCAACATCTTTAACTCTTCCTTTTAAACACCTCACATCGTGTACAATTGTAATAATTTTACAGCCCTTTAATTTAGCAAAAAACAAAATAAGTTGTCTAAATTTATTGTTAGGATACTGGGTACATATTACAGACTTAAACGGTAATCTTAACAGAGCCAAACTAATACCAAAAAAATTCTTTATCGTACCAATAGCCGAATTTGGAATGGCAGACTGTTTAAACCCTAAGTTTTTAAATCCGAGATTATCTAAAGTAAATTCACAATCGGTTTTTGCCTTTCCTGCGGCATTAAACAACGATTTATAATTTCTAGAAATGTAATACATAGTAGTCAAAAAGTTTTTGTTAAGAAAATTAATATCCTAGTTTTGTTAAAAAACATAAAAGTATGCAAAAGTATGATTATTTAATTGTTGGAGCAGGACTATTTGGATGCGTGTTTGCATACGAAGCTACAAAAGCAGGAAAAAGGTGCCTTGTGATAGACAAAAGAGACCACCTAGGAGGGAATGTCTACTGCGAAAACATTGATGGCATTAACGTACATAAATACGGCGCACATATATTTCATACAAACGATAAACAGATTTGGGACTATGTAAACCAATTTGCTGAATTTAACAATTATATAAATTCTCCTGTTTCAATTTCTAAAGGTAAATTGTACAATTTACCTTTTAATATGAACACGTTTTATCAATTATGGGGCACAAAAACACCCGATGAAGCCAAACGAATTATTGAAAATCAGATAAAAGAATACGGTTGTGAGAATCCAAAAAACCTCGAAGAACAAGCCTTGTCACTTATAGGAAAAGATGTGTACGAAACCCTAATTAAGGAGTACACCGAAAAACAATGGGGCAAAAAGGCCACAGAACTTCCCGCTTTTATTATTAAACGCTTACCTGTGCGTTACACCTTTAATAATAACTATTTTAACGATAAATACCAAGGTATCCCTATAGGTGGTTATAACAAAATAATTAATGGGCTTTTAAAAGGTATTGAAACAAAAACTAATATCGATTTTTTTGAAAACAAAGAGGAATTAAGCCAATTAGCCTCAAAAACGGTGTACACAGGAAAAATTGATGAATTCTATAATTATAAATATGGGAATTTAGAATACCGTTCGTTAAGGTTTGAAAACACAAGATTAGAAAAAGAAAACGATCAAGGTAATGCGGTTGTAAATTATAACGATGCCACAATTCCATACACTAGAACTATTGAACATAAGCATTTTGAATTTGGAAAACAAAAACACACGGTAGTAACCAAAGAATTTCCAGAACAATGGTCTAAAGATAAAGAAGCCTACTACCCTATTAACAACCAAGAAAATCAGAAAAAATATCAGCAATACAAAGCTTTGTCCTTAAAAGAAAATAGCATTATTTTTGGTGGCAGGTTAGCAGAATATAAATATTACGACATGCACCAAATAATAGCTTCGGCATTACAAAAGGTAAATAAAGAACTTGGTTAAATTGATTATAAATTGAAAAACAAATCAAAAATATCGGCGCTCTTAATTACCTATAACGAAGTCAATCATATTGACGCTGTAATTGAAAATGTAAGCTTTGCTGACGAAATTATTGTCGTAGATTCTTTTAGTACAGATGGCACGCTTGAAAAACTAGAAAAATTTAAAAACGTGACCACCATAACACGCGCTTTTAAAAATTTTGCCGATCAAAGAAATTATGCATTATCCCAAGCCAAACACGATTGGATTTTATTTATTGATGCCGATGAACGTTTAACAAATAAATTAAAGTCAGAAATTATTACCACCATAAACTCTCCAACCCCTATTGCAGCATTTATGGTGAAACGGCTTTATTTTTTTAAGCAGAAAAGAATTCGTTTTAGCGGCTTTCAAACCGATACTACGTACCGATTGTTCAGAAAAAATAAGGTAAAATATATTGAAGATAAAATAGTACACGAAATGCCAGAAATAGATGGAGCAAGCCAAATTTTAAAACATAATATGATCCATTATTGTATAGACAGCGCGTCTCATTTTAAATCTAAAATGGAGCACTATGCCGAGCTCAAAGCCTTAGAGATTTTTCAAAAAGGCACGACACCAAATGTTTTTCATTTCTATTTTAAACCCCTTTATAAGTTTATTACAAACTATTTTTTTAGATTAGGTATTTTAGACGGAAAAGAAGGCTTCCAAATATGTTATCTCAATGCTTACGGTGTGTTTTATAGGTATAAAGAGCTTGAAAAATTAATTAACGCTTCCAAAATTTAAGCTTCTTTTTTAAGCGTCTTTTACGGTGGTATTTTTCTTGAAAAGCTTCGGTTTCTTGCCACATTAAGTCAAAAATAGCATCGTAATTTCCTCCAGAGCATTTGGCATATTCATCACTCATTATTTCAACCATAGATTTGTGAATGGTTAATTTTGAAAAGTTTTTAATTCGTGTTTCAAAATCTAAAGTTTTAAATGCCATACGGTTTAAATCCACCAAATAAAAGTCGTAACCTATTTCTGTTTTTTTAATCAAAGTATTCCCAGGAGAATGATCTAAAAAATGAACGCCTTTTTCATGTAAATCGAAGGTAAATCTTGTAAAAGCTCTAAGAATTTCGTCGTAATTAGAAATATTAAAATCTGTAGTTAACTCCCTGTAAGTATAATCGCAATCAATTTGTTCGCTTATATAATAACTTTTTTTAAATAGAAAAGGTGTTTTAAATTCGTAATAGGCAATGGGTTGCGGAGTCCCTATATTTAAACCTTTAAGTCTATTAGCATATTCAAAAGAGCGTTGCGCTTTACTTTTTCTAAAAAACCGATATGCGATTTGATTGATAAGATGTGGTACTTTAAAAGACTTAATGTTAATAGTCTTACCATCTAAATCAAATAATTTTAAAGCGTTGCGCTCTTGGTTCCCAAAATTTTCTCCAAGCGTATTGAAATTGATGATAAAATTATCGATTTCGTTTTCAAATGATTGATATGACTTTTGTACGACTTTATTCATACGGCAATATTACAATATTATATTTTAGGTGTCAAAAAGTTTACTTTTAAAAAAAAACTTAACCTATATTTGTTCGTCAAAATTACTTTGGTTTAATATGAGACTTTTACAAATTACAGCGTCCAATGTTTGGAGAGGACATGAGCAACAAATAGTTTATTACTACGAAGCTTTCAATGCAAAAATTGAACATCAAGTTTTAATTTGCCCCTCAGAAACAAAACTAGCTGAAGTTGCAAATCATAAAAATTTTAATGTTCATTCCTTACCCTTAAAATCACAATATAGCTTAAGTTGGATTAAAAAAATCAAACGAGTTGTTAAAGATGAAAAAATCGATTTAATTTTAATACATAGTAGTAGAGCGCACACCTTATGTGTTTTGGCTTCCAAGCTATCCTACAAAAAAACACCTTTAGTATTTTTTAGAACTTTAATAAAAGATATATCTGGAAAACCGCTTAGCATCTGGAAATACAATTACAAATATTTGGTTAAGCTCATTTGTGTATCTCAGGCAGTTGTTGAAGCCTTAAAACCTTCAATTAAAGATCCTTCTCGATTTGCTATTGTGGGTAGTGCAACAGATTTGTCAGTTTTTAAAAACACAAAAAAAACTTATAAATTACATAAGGAGCTAGAACTTCCAGAAGACACCATTTTAATAGCTAATATATCTGCCTTTGTAAAGTTTAAAGATCATTATACTTTTGTAAAAACAGCTAAAATTTTAAAAGATAAGATTCCTAATGCCAAATTTTTATTAATAGGAACGGGTAATCTACAAGACGAAATTTTAACCTTTGTTAAAGAAGAAAATTTAGAAGACACGGTGTTATTCTTAGGTTTTAGAGAGGATATCCCAGAGATTTTTCCTGATTTTGATATATTTCTATTTACCTCAAAACTAGAACCCACAGGTGGTGTTTTATTAGAAGCCTATGCCAGTCACGTCCCTATTGTGGCTACAAATGCTGGAGGTATTCCAGAGGTCGTGGTACATAATAAGACGGGGTTTCTTTGTGAAAAAGAAAATCCTGAAGCATTTGCACAAGCTGTACTAAAGCTGCTTGAGGACGACACCCTTAAAGATGCATTCATTAAAAACGGGTATCAACGTTTACAAGATCATTTTACTAAAGAGGTCATTACCAAACACATGTTTGAAGAACTTTTAAAAGTCCATAAAGCGTACTATTAAATAGAAAAAACCTTCAGAATCCAACCCTCTAAAGTATAAGGAAACAATAAGCTATCTTCAATGTTTTGATAAGCAGAATTTAAAAACGACTCAGGTATGTCTATACTATTGGGGGAAATTATTAATATATTATTCGGATTATAAAAATCGTAGTTTTTTACATCCTCGTTAGTAGTTATTAATTTTTTATTATACCCCAAAGCTTCAAAAACCCTAAAACTTAATCCTTTTTGGTTTTGTTTTTGAATATCTAAAAGGATTTCAGAATTTAGAATATGCTTTTTAACTTCTTCTAATGGCAAATAATCTGGAACTATCGTTATGTACTCATCTTCAATAACCACTTCTTTTCTAACAATTATATTATACTCAATATTATTATTTCTTAAGTATTTTACTACTTTTTTTAAAGTCCCAAACCGCTCATCATACGACGAAATATTAAAAACTTTGTTTTCAAAGGACGATGCTTTAGATTTGTCAAAATCATAAATATAATTAGTAATAAATTCTAAATTATAATTTTTAACATCCTCTTTTTCATAACTATATACCTTGTCAAAAATAGGGATGAGATTTTTCTTTTTCGGAAATTTTGCTATCGCATCAAAATAGAAAGCAATAAAATTATTGGTATGCGTTTTTATTTTTAAAAGCGTCTCTAATTCGATTTCATCCGGTCGAATAACCACAATATAATCCTCTTTTTCTTTTTTCTTTAAAAAAAAGTCTAAAATACGTTTCGACTTGTATTTATCTTTAATATTCTTATTAAAAATAACCTTATTTACCGCATTTTTAATCTTATCAAATTTAGAAGAATAAACATATCTAAAGTCTGAAAAATTTATATGTGTTACTACTACATTGGGGTGAGCTTCCAACTCATCAATTAAATAATGAAGGTACCCAAAAGAGTTTGGAGCAATTATAGTTATACTTTTCAAAAATATAAATATTTAAATATTAGATTAAGAAATATCTTACGTAAAAAATAAAAAACTTAATTAAATAACAAACCTCGAAATTTTAATAAGCGCAAGTATAAAAGTTTCACGATTTCCTAGATTTAACTCGAAGACTAATGGATAGCTACAAACCGTTAGTCATCTTTACTTTTAATTTGCTTTTTCATACACAACATCACCATTTTAGAAGCGCTAAGCACCTATAAAAAATAAGAAGTTCTCCACATCCGTAATTCACAAATAAAAATCTAAATATAGTAATAATAGAAAACATCTTAATCGTAACATTAAGTATTTTTTGTTACTTTGTGCTCATTAGATATTAGCCTAGCATTAAAAACCTGTTTTTTGCACTCAAACAGCTAAAAATACATTTAAACAATTATTATATTTAACAAAAAAATAAATGAAAAATACCGCATTAACTCAAACTCACGAAGCTCTAGGAGCAAAAATTGTTCCTTTTGCAGGCTATAATATGCCTGTGCAATACGAAGGTGTAAACATAGAACATGACACTGTTAGAAATGCCGTTGGAGTGTTTGATGTATCCCACATGGGCGAGTTTATAATTGAAGGCGAACACGCTCTGGATTTAATCCAAAAAGTATGTAGTAACGATGCCAGTAAACTAACCGTTGGGAAAGCACAATACAGCTATATGCCCAATGAACATGGCGGTGTTATAGACGATTTAATTATTTACAAACTTAAAGAAGACCAGTATTTATTGGTGGTTAATGCCAGTAATATCGAAAAAGATTGGAACTGGATTCAATCGCAAAACGATGTTGGAGCTACGCTACGCGACATAAGTGATGATTACTCGTTACTCGCCATTCAAGGCCCAAAAGCTATTGAGGCCATGCAGAGTTTAACAAGTCATGATTTATCGGCCATTAAGTTCTACAACTTTGTAGTTGGCGATTTTGCCGGCATCGATAATGTGATCATATCGGCCACAGGCTATACCGGTAGTGGTGGTTTTGAAATTTACTGCAAAAACGAAGCGGTTAAGCAAATTTGGGACAAGGTTTTTAAAGCTGGAGCCGATTATGGTATTAAACCCATAGGTTTAGCAGCCCGAGACACCCTGCGTTTAGAAATGGGTTATTGCCTTTACGGAAATGATATCGATGAAAACACCTCACCTTTTGAAGCTGGTTTAGGTTGGATTACAAAATTCACAAAAGACTTTACAAATTCTGAAGCTCTAAAAGCCGAAAAAGAAGGTGGTACAAAACGCAAACTCATTGGTTTTAAATTGGATGAACGCGGCATTCCACGTCATGGTTATGATATTGTTGATGCCGACGGCAACAAAATTGGTGTAGTAACCTCTGGTACCATGAGCCCTAGCTTAGGTGTGGCTATTGGCCTCGGGTATGTACCAAATGCTTTTGCTGCGGCAGATAGTAAAATACACATTCAAATACGTAAAAAAACAATTCCCGCAACGGTGGTTAAATTGCCTTTTTATAAAGGATAACATTTTCAGATGTTTTAAATGAAGGAGAAGGCGACAGAAAGTAAACATAACATTTTAATTTTAGGAGCAAGCGGATTTTTAGGTGGCGCCATCTACAAAGAGCTTTGCTCCTATTTTAAAACTTTTGGAACCTATAATACAGCCAACAAACATTACGAGAGCAACCATCATTTTTTTCAGTACAATTTTGAAGAAGACGATATTTACGAGATTCTCGATATTGTAAAACCCACCATCATCATTTCGACACTTCGAGGAGACTTCTCTAAGCAAGTTATACTGCATCAACATCTGGTCGAATATGTATTAGCAGGCAAAACAAAAATCATCTTTCTATCCTCTGCCAATGTTTTTGATGCCTACAGTAAATACCCAAGTTACGAAACCGATAAAACCCTAAGCCATAGTATTTACGGGCATTTTAAAATAAAAATCGAGAATATGCTTTTAAGATTGCCCCAAAAACAGGTCGCCATTCTACGTTTGCCTATGGTTTTTGGAAACCAATCGCCTCGTATGCTGGAAATTACTCAGAAAATTAAAGAAAAAACACCCATCGAGGTCTTTCCTAAATTAATCATTAATGTAACAACTCACAGTAAAATAACCCAACAAATACACTACATAATTAACAGGAATAAATTCGGTGTTTTTCATTTAGGGAGTAGCGATTTGGTACATCACGACGATTTTATTAAAGAAACTGTAGCTAATTTAAACGCATCAAATGCCATTTATAAGCAGGTTTATACTACAAACGACGATCGTTATTTAGCGGCTTTACCAAAATACAATCTCTTGCCAAAAAACCTGCAATTAACTAGTCAAGACATTTTAACCGATTTAAAATTAAGTTGATTTTGATGCCCGAAATTATTATCTTAGGCAGTTCACTTTTAAAAACATAAATAATGAGCAAATTATCTGAAAACGATATAGAAAAAAAACTGCTTCACCTACCCGATTGGGAATATTATGATGATGCCATTCACGCCGAATTTGAATTCGAAAATTTTAAAGATTGTTTTAGTGCTATGAGCAGAATTGCTTTCGAGTGCGAAGCCCTAAATCACCATCCTAATTGGACTAACGTCTACAATGTACTTACTATCTCGCTATCTACACACGATGTCGATGGTGTTACAGAAAAAGACTTTAAGTTAGCCAAAGCCATCGAGTATATTGTTGAACCAGAAGATGAATAAAATAGTTAGTTCAAGGTCGCATAGCATTTTGAGAATTTTTTTAAATTTGCTAACCTTGAATTATAGTATTTTATAAAAAAATCGCTTTCGCGGAAATAAAAAAAAACAGACTATGGGAAGAGCTTTTGAATTTAGAAAAGCCAGAAAAATGAAACGTTGGTCTGCCATGAGCAAAGCCTTTACACGTATTGGTAAAGATATTGTTATGGCTGTTAAAGAAGGTGGTCCAGACCCGGAAAATAATGCGCGTTTGCGAGCCGTTATTCAAAACGCAAAGGCCGTAAACATGCCTAAAGACAATGTAGAACGCGCTATTAAAAAAGCAAGTGAAAAAGGTCAAGGCGATTATAAAGAAGTTATTTTTGAGGGCTATGCCCCCCATGGCATAGCGGTTTTAGTAGAAACAGCAACCGATAATAACACCAGAACCGTTGCCAATGTACGTAGCTACTTTAATAAATGTGATGGCAGTTTAGGCACCTCTGGCTCGGTGGTTTTTATGTTCGATCACACTTGCAATTTTAGAATTAACGCCGAAGGTTTAGACCCCGAAGAATTAGAGCTCGAATTTATAGACTTTGGAGCCGAAGAAGTTTTTGAAGACGACGATGGCATCCTAATCTACGCTCCTTTTGAAAGCTTTGGTGCCATTCAAGCCGAATTAGAAAATCGAAATATCGAAATATTATCCTCTGGTTTCGAGCGTATTCCTCAAGTTACCAAATCGTTAACTGCAGAGCAGGCGGCAGATGTAGAGAAACTCCTAGAAAAACTTGAAGAAGATGACGATGTGCAAAATGTGTATCACACCATGGAGGAACGCACGTAATAAAACGCTATTTGAAGCATAGTTTAATAAAAAAGACGTCGTCTCTATTAAAAAAATGTTCTTTCTTTATTAAGCACCTTGAAAACAATGCGTTATGAGAACCTCATAGACCTAACAGGTTTTTGAAACCCGTTAGGTCTTATTAACGCTTAAATTGATAATTATTAGCACAATAGATTAGTCTTATTATATACTTAAGCTAATAAAATCGCCCATCGTTTCTCGTTAAAAATGCAAAACTTTACTTATTCTTCACATAAATCAATTTAAACTTCGAACTGCTTTTTTTATCGCGCTGTTCCATTTCAAACTGTGGTAACGACTTAAAAAGCGGAGTTAGTTTGGCAAAACCAAAGTTTCTTGAATCGAAATTGGGTTGTTTTTTCAAAATTAAAGACCCCACATCACCAAGAAACGCCCAGCCATCATCATCGGCAGCATCATCAACCGAGGTTTGCAACATTTTAATAACTTTAGGAGTGATATTGTATAAATTTTCTTTTTTAGTGATCATGCCCTTTTCATCTTTATCACTTTCGCTTTTAAGAATTTCAATATAAATAAATTTATCGCAGGCCACAATAAACGGATTTGGCGTTTTCTTCTCGCCCATGCCGTAAACCATCATACCGGCTTCTCGCAAACGTGTTGCCAATTTGGTGAAATCACTATCTGACGATACCAGACAAAATGCATTTACTTTTCCAGAGTATAGAATATCCATGGCATCAATAATCATAGCCGAATCGGTTGCATTCTTGCCGGTTGTATAACCGTATTGCTGTATCGGAGTTATAGCATTTTCAAGTAAAATATTTTTCCATTTCGATAAATGGGGTTTCGTCCAATCACCATAAATCCTTTTAATCGTTGGCGTGCCGTATTTGGCTATTTCTTCCATCATTTCTGTTATGTATTTTGATGGTACGTTGTCGCCGTCAATTAATACGGCAATTTTTGTGTCTTTTGTCATAGTTTATAAAGGTAGTAAAATATAGCAGATTTCAAATTTAGAAGGTGTTTTCTTCAGTAAAATCATTTAATCAAGCTGCATACATCTTAAATCCATATTTTTTTATGGTTTAAAAGTCTCATTTTATCAAATTTAACCAGTAAATCTTAGAAAAACACGTTCTAAATTTACGTTAGCTAATAATTTATTAAAATTTAAAAATTTTAGTTTGAATAATTTATATTTAAAAATAATAAAATATCTTTGAACAAATATCGAAATTATGACCAATACCCAGTTACTAAACATAGCAAAAGAATACGGTAGCCCTGTTTACGTTTATGATGCTGAAAAAATTACAGAGCAATACAAGCGTTTAACCAATGCGTTTAAAGGTGTAAAAACCGTAAAGTTAAATTATGCTGTAAAAGCTTTATCCAACATATCGATATTAAAACTGTTTAAAACTTTAGGTTCTGGTATTGATACCGTGTCTATTCAAGAGGTTAAACTAGGACTCGCTGCTGGTTTTTTACCAGAAGAAATTATTTTTACACCTAATGGTGTTTCACTTCTAGAGATTGAAGAAGCTGCTAAATTAGGGGTCCAAATAAACATTGATAATCTTGCAATTTTAGAGCAATTTGGAACAAAACATCCTAAAATTCCGGTTTGTATTCGTATAAATCCGCATGTTATGGCTGGTGGTAACAGTAACATTTCTGTGGGGCATATCGATTCTAAGTTTGGCATTTCAATACACCAAATTCCGCATTTGTTGCGTATTGTAGAAAATACGGGCATGACTATTAACGGCATTCATATGCACACGGGTAGTGATATTTTAGATATAGACGTGTTTTTATACGCTAGTGAGATTCTTTTTGATACAGCTAGTCATTTTAAAAATTTAGATTTTATAGACTTTGGTTCTGGTTTTAAAGTGCCTTACAAGGTTGGAGATATTGAAACTAATATTGAAGAATTGGGAGAGAAATTATCTTCTAAATTTAATTCGTTTTGTAAAGCTTATGGGAAAGAATTAACCCTAGTATTCGAGCCTGGTAAATTTTTAGTAAGCGAATCTGGCAAATTTTTAACCACGGTAAACGCAGTAAAGCAAACCACATCTACGGTTTTTGCTCAAGTAAATTCTGGGTTTAATCATTTAATTCGACCTATGTTTTATGGCGCGCATCACGATATTGTAAACATCTCAAATCCAGAGGGTCGCGAGCGTTTTTATACGGTTGTAGGCTATATTTGTGAAACAGATACTTTTGGAAACAATAGACGTATTAACGAAATAAGAGAAGGCGACATTCTATGTTTTAATAATGCTGGAGCTTACTGTTTCTCTATGGCTAGTAATTATAATTCACGCTATAGACCTGCAGAAGTTTTATGGTATAATAACAAGGCACATTTAATACGAAAAAGAGAAACTTTTGAAGATATCATCAATAATCAAATTGAAGTTGATTTTACTGAAACAAAAAAAGAAACCCAACTTGTAAAATAGATAAACTTTTAAAAGACTAAATAATGGGCGGAAAATAATCCTTTTTTCCTTCTCAAAGTACCAGAATGTCGTCGCTCGTTAAAAAGTTGTGTTTTAAAACTGATTTTTTTGGGAAAACAAATCGGTTCTCACTATAGATTTATAACCCTCAATTAAATATAAAGATCACACAGATTTTAAAACCTGTGTGATCTTTATGTTCTGCTATTATAGGTTTCTTTAAATTATAAATACACTTTATCACACCCATTAAAACAATCATTCTAAACCCTAGCCCTATTTAAACGCATTTCAAGATTCGTATAATAGTTAATGCAAATACGTTTTAATTTTGCTATAAATATTATAATTTCGCTGTTATGAGTGTTAATCTTCAAACCCCTATCGATTATTTAAAAGGCGTTGGCCCCAATCGTGCCGATTTACTGCGTAAGGAATTGGGTATTCACACCTACCAAGATTTAATAAATTTATTTCCAAACAGATATATAGACCGAACAAAGTATTATAATGTTAACGATTTGCAGCGCAGTAATACCGATGTGCAAGTTATTGGCAAAATAACTGGCCTTAAAGAAGTGGCTCAAAAACGCGGAAAACGATTAGTAGCCACTTTTCAAGACGACACTGGCACTATGGAATTGGTTTGGTTTAGGGGTCAAAAATGGATTCGAGAGCATTTAATCTTAAACAAACCCTATGTCGCTTTTGGCAAAGCCAATTGGTTTAGCGGTAAATTTAATATGGCACACCCAGATTTGGAGCTTTTAGAAGACCATGAAAAGAACATGCGCTCTGGCATGCAGGCCATTTATCCTTCTACCGAAAAATTATCGAATAGAGGCATTAGTAATCGTTTGATGGGGAACATCATGCAGCAGTTATTTATAGAAACTAAAGGTCGTTTTACTGAAACGTTATCTGATAATTTACGCTCAGAATTAAAATTAATTTCTAAAAAAGACGCTCTTTTTAATATCCATTTTCCAAAGAATCAGGAGCTACTTTCTAAGGCGCAATACCGTTTAAAATTTGAAGAATTATTTTATATTCAACTGCAATTAATTTTAAAAAATCTCATTAATAAATCGAAAATAAAAGGCTTTCTTTTTGATAAAGTTGGCGACTATTTCAATACCTTTTATTCAAGCCATTTACCCTTTGAATTAACTAATGCGCAGAAACGTGTTTTAAAAGAAATTCGTGCCGATTTAGGGAGTAATGCACAAATGAATCGACTTTTGCAGGGTGATGTGGGTTCTGGAAAAACAATTGTGGCGTTCATGTCAATGTTAATGGCACTTGACAACGGTTTTCAAGCCTGTTTAATGGCGCCGACTGAAATTTTGTCAGTCCAACACTATAACGGATTATCTGAACTCTGTAAAAACCTCAATATCAGTATAAAACTACTCACTGGCTCAAGTAAAACTTCAGAACGAAAAAAAATTCATGAAGCTTTAGAAAATGGCGATTTACAAATACTTATTGGCACGCATGCCCTACTAGAAGACAAGGTGAAATTTAAGAATTTAGGACTCGCCATTATCGATGAACAACACCGATTTGGAGTTGCACAACGCAGTAAATTATGGAAGAAAGGAAGTCCTCATCAATCCCTCCAAAAGGAGGAGACCCAATCTGTTCGAAAAAAATATATGACGGCTCGACCATCTACCTATAATTTGATAAAAGAGTTGCAAAAAGAAAACAAAAAACATAGCACAGAAGCTGAAGGTGTTTTATGGGAATCTTTGAGGGATAAAAAATTAGATTCTAAATTTAGAAGGCAACATATTATTGATGAATTTATAGTGGATTTTGTGTCACTAGAAAAAAACTTGATAATTGAAATTGATGGTGGCTGCCACCATACGATCGAGCAAAAAGAGGCTGACGATTTACGAACAAAAATTCTAAATGAAATAGGTTTTAAAGTTATTAGATTCACTAACGAGCAAGTTCTTGGTGATATTGATCATGTTTTACAATATATAGAAAACCGCTTAAAAAGCCTCCCTTCTAGAGAGGTTGGCAGGGCTGCTTCTCTTATCCCTCCTCATGTTTTAGTCATGACCGCTACGCCAATTCCTCGAACCTTAGCCATGTCGGTTTACGGTGATTTAGACATCTCTATTATTGATGAATTACCACCTGGCAGAAAGTCGATAAAAACCGTGCATCGATACGATAGTAATCGCTTGAATGTGTTTCGTTTTATTCGAGATGAGATTGAAAAAGGCCGACAAATTTATATTGTGTATCCGTTAATTCAAGAAAGTGCTGCCATGGATTATAAAGATTTAATGGATGGCTACGAAAGTATTTCTAGAGATTTCCCGATGCCAAAATATCAAATATCTATTGTGCATGGTAAAATGAAACCCGCCGATAAAGAATTCGAAATGCAGCGTTTTATTAAAGGTGAAACTCAAATTATGGTGGCCACAACCGTGATTGAAGTTGGGGTTAATGTGCCCAATGCCTCGGTTATGATTATTGAAAGTGCCGAGCGTTTTGGCTTATCGCAACTCCATCAATTACGTGGTCGTGTGGGCCGTGGTGCAGAACAAAGCTATTGTATTTTAATGACCAGCCACAAACTAAGCAACCAAAGTAAAACACGCTTAGAAACCATGGTTAAAACCAACGACGGCTTTGAAATTGCCGAAGTGGATTTACGCCTACGTGGTCCTGGCGATATCATGGGAACACAGCAAAGCGGGGTGTTAAACTTAAAAATAGCCGATATTGTTAAGGATAATGACATCTTGCAAAGTGCGAGGTATTACGCTAAAAAAATTCTTAAAAATGACCCTGCACTTTCTAAACCAGAAAATAGCGTCATTCTTAACACCTACAAACAATTAGCTAAGTACAAAAACATTTGGAATTATATTAGTTAGCCGAAATTACGAGACATTTTTAACACCACATCACCAAAACTAACCCTATTAAAAATAGCTCATTCCTAAAATTTAATTTTGTCATTTATTTTCAATCTAAAGCAGCAACAAGCAAAAACATATAAAGGAGAATGGTTAACTTTGCAATCCTTTTATAAACACAAGAATGATACACATTCACGAAAAAACATTACAAGATTTAGAGTTTTCGACGGTTTTACAACAAGTTAGCGAACATTGTGTAACACCTTTAGGGCACGAGAAAGCGCTTCAAATTACACCCTTTAAACATAAAGAGGACCTAGAAATAGCTTTACTATTAACCAACGAGTATTTATCGTCTTTTTATAATGAGAATCGTATTCCAAATCATGGTTTTGATAGCATTTCAAAAGAACTAAAACTATTAGGTATAGAAAATACCTATCTAGAAGTACATAGTTTAAAAAAACTCGTATCCATTTCGTTAACAACTAATGAGATTGTTAGCTATTTAAAAAAGTTTGAAGAATACTACCCCAATTTAAACACACACGCCTCACACATTGAGGTTACCAAAGTTATTATTGAAAAAGTTGATGCTATTGCAGATCGTTTTGGCGATATAAAAGATAATGCCTCTGCTCTACTTTTTGAATTACGTCAATCTATAAACCGTATAAAAGGTAAAATAAACGCTAGTTTTTCCAGTGCATTAAACATGTATCATAATCTGGATTATTTAGACGATATTAGAGAATCTGTGGTAGATAACAAACGTGTACTCGCCGTAAAAGCCATGTATCGCCGTAAAGTAAAAGGCGCCATAATGGGCGGCAGCAAAACGGGCAGTATTGTTTATATAGAGCCAGAAACCACCTTGCAATACTCGCGTGAGCTTAACAACCTAGAATATGAAGAGCATGAAGAGGTGATTCGTATTTTAAAGGAAGTTACCAATTATATGCGTCCGTTTTTACCTTTATTAGAAGCTTATCAAAGCTTTTTAATCGATATCGATGTGATTTCCGCGAAAGCGAAATACGCCAAATCTATGGATGCTATTCTTCCTGAAATTTCAAAAGAACGTAGCATGTACTTGCGCGATGCCTACCACCCGCTACTCTATTTAAATAATTTAGAGAAAAAAGAAAAAACATTTCCGCAAACCATTACCCTTAAAAAAGACAGTAGGATTATAGTAATCTCTGGTCCAAATGCAGGTGGTAAAAGCATCACGCTTAAAACGGTGGGCTTATTGCAAGTGATGCTACAAAGCGGCTTATTAATTCCGGTACACGAGCGCAGTCATGTGTGTTTGTTCGAAAGGATATTAAGTGATATTGGCGATAATCAATCTATTGAAAACCATTTAAGCACTTATAGTTATCGCTTAAAACAAATGAATTATTTTTTAAAGAAGTGTAACAAAAATACACTGTTTTTAATTGATGAATTTGGTACAGGAAGTGATCCCGAACTGGGTGGTGCCTTGGCTGAAACATTTTTAGAAGAATTTTATCATCGTGAAGCTTTTGGAATCATCACAACTCACTATTCCAACTTAAAAATATTAGCAAATGAGTTGCCGCATATGCTAAACGCCAATATGCTTTTTGATGAACGCACTTTAGAACCCCTTTTTAAACTTGTAATTGGTCAAGCTGGCAGTAGTTTTACCTTTGAGGTGGCTCAGAAAAACGGCATTCCCTATAGTTTAATTAATCGGGCTAAAAAGAAGATTGAGCGCAGTAAAGTACGTTTTGATGCGACTATAGCAAAACTCCAAAAAGAACGCTCTAAACTTGAGAAAACTGGCCAATCTTTAAAATTAAATGAAAAGAAAAAAATTGAAGAAGCCGATAAATTAGAAGAAATCAACGCTAAAATTCAAAAAAAACTAGAAAACTATCAAGAATTATACGATAGCAATCAACGCCTTATTTACTTAGGCCAAAAAGTTAACGACATTGCCGAAAGTTACTTTGAAAATAAAAAGAAAAAAGTTTTAATGGACGAGCTTTTTAAGTTGGTTCAAATTGAAAATTCTAAACGACAAAAAGTTTCTGCAAAGCAAAAAAAGGCGCAAAAAGCAAAAGAAAAACAAGTAAAACAAGAAGCCGAAAAGAAGGTTGAAGTCATAAGAAAAAAGAAAAAAATAGCAAAACAACAAGCTATTGAACAACCTAAGCCAAAAGCTGTTTTAAAAGTAGGCGACCGCGTTAGACTGCAAGATGGACGTGCCGTTGGGAGTATTGATAAAATTGAAAAGAATAAGGCCGTTGTTAATTATGGTATGTTTACCACCAATGTGAGCTTGAACCAGTTGGAATTGGTAGAGGCGGAAAAAAAATAGCTATCATTCGCAGTCGCTGTTTTCTGTTAATTTAGCAGTATTGGATCAAAGTATACTGCAATGAGCCATCATTGTTCGTAAACCAATAAACAGCCAACACCAAGTTGCTGAATCACAACTTTAGGCGCCGACTGTATTGACTAATAGTTATTATTAATAAATGCGCCATGCGTAAAAATAGGTACGCATATCAATATCAGCATCTTCAGTTAAAAGCAATCTTATATAAGGTTCTTTATCATCTTGTACATTTTTCAGTAAAATTTTCTCTTCTTTTTTTCCTAAATAGTCATTGTCACCAATGGTATCATCTTCAGTAAACTCTGCAGATAAGAATATATAATCGTTCTCTAAATCGGGCTTATACAATTCTATTTCTCTAGTTTCAATGGTTGGTATTGGCCAAAATTTGCCTTCGTCTGGTATAATATAATTGTTTCTGGTACGTGTGTAAGAGACTGACCCCTTAACACTACCGCCTTGATAAATTTTTGCTTTCATATTACCATGTAAACGTATGCTACCGCCGTTATTTTTTACCATATTTAATCCGTGAAGCTGAATACCGAATTTCTGGTAGGCCTGATAGCACGTTCTAATATTATACTCGCTAGACAAAACAACGTTAGCAACAGGAAATCCTTTTTTAATATACCTTAAGGTGTAGCCTAATGGCGCGCCTGGTGAATTTGCAGAATACTCCCCGCCTTCTGTGATGTACGTATAAACGCCTTCAGGACCGCTAACTACCTGAGCGGCATCTCCCGACGAACCACCAACTACCAAAGCCTTAACTGTGGAACTTTCCCAAAAACTTTTATGCTCGCCTTCTCCGTTTACTTCTCCGCCATTAAACGCCGCACTAAAAGCCGCTTGCGTATCGCTAAACTTAGAATTTGTTTCTACGGTGTACAATAGCATTCTTCCGTATTTTACCGATGATACAATTACAGGACTTATAGCGTTTAAATTTGGCAGGCCTGTAAACAGTTTTGCAGGGTTTTCACTCTCTTCAATTGTTAAATCAATAGTGTAATACACCTGTAAATACTTGATAACATATTTATATTTCTTTTCTGAACTGCTGAAATTAAACGACCCTGAAACACTGTTTCTCCCTTTGGTATAGCTTGCCCCCAAAGCGATATTTAAGTGCTCTTCTGAGTAAACTTCTTCTGTGGTAAAATTAACCTTTGCAGCTGTAGATCCCGTTACTCCTTGCTGCAACATATCTTTTACGCCTTCTCTAACGGTATTAATATTTGGGTTTTCAACATAGGCAGATGGTTTACCGTTTAAATTTTCCAATGAAACTGATAATGTTATTGGTGCTCTACCGCCTGTAATTCCGATGTATTCTCCTGTAGGAATGGATTCCCCTTTTAACATGGCCCCAGGGTAGATAACATCGCTGGTAGGATCCAATAAAATCATTTCGCTAAAACCAGGTGCCATTTTATATGTTTTTACAACACACTCATCGGTTTGCCCTTCACGTTCTGGGTCACTTTCTTTTAGTAGTTCTTTACCTGAAACTTCTGGCTGAACAAAGTCTGATAGATCTTCCAATAAATCATTTATTGTTTGCAATGTTTCATCTGAGACCTTTCCGGCATCAACACTTTCCTTACTACACCCAGCGCAGGAAAAAAGCGTAATGATGAAAAATGCTGTATAAATAATGTTTTTAACTGGTAATAATTGTGTTTTCATAATTTCTAGTTTTTGTGATTCAACACTCTAAAACTAGATAGAAATGCAAGTGAAAACTAATTTTTGGCATGGACAAAGTATAGACAGGATTGAGATTTTCACATAGATTGCATCAAAATCTAAATAAAAACAAACAACTTTAAAAAACTGATAATCAATTAATTATTATTGAATTATTAAAATTCGATAATGGACAAACCATAGACTAACTTACATATTGGAATATATATTAGTGTTGGACATATTCTAAATTTAACTAACTTGGTTTCATAATAACCAACCTTTTAAAAGATGTATTTTCGTATAATATTCTTTCTCTTATTAACAGTTCAAACCAATCTTGTAGCACAAAACACCAAACTTGTTGATAGTTTAAAAAAAGCGCTTAAACTGAAAAAAGAAGACGATTCTTTAAAAATTAGGATACTCACAAGACTGCATGAAAAACTTATGTTTTCTAATCCAGAAGAAGCAAGAGGCTATGCGTTACAAGAATTAGAAATTTCAAAAAGAATAAATTATGAATATGGTATAGGCCTTGGGCATTTGCATTTAGGAGATTATCATTTCAACAAATCTAGTATTGACTCTGCAAAATATCACTATCACATAGCAAAATCTTATTTTAAAAAAACAAAAAAAATCAGAGGATTAATTTTTGTGGATTATACTTTAGCGGAAATTTTTAAAGAAGAAGGCGATTACGATACCGCTTTGAAGATATTCCATGAAAGCATAAACATAATAGAACATAACGTTAAACCTCCCTATTACAGACAAAAATTTTTAGCAGGTTCTTTTTTAGCCATTGGTGCCTGTAATTTAGATATTGGTAAACTTCATTTAGCTTTATCAAATTCTTTAAAAGCACTTGATTTATACGAAAAAATAGACCATAAAACGCGAAAAGCTGATGCCTTAAAACAAGTTGGAGATATTGAAAAAGAACTAGGGCATTTAAAATTAGCTTTAAACTACTACGAACAAGCATTAAAAATATATAAAGATTTTGAGGATATTATTTATATAACATCAACAAATAATGCGATTGGCAAGGTTTATAAACTATTGGGAGATTTTAATAAAGCTGAAAAGCACCAATTAGAAGCCATAAGTTTGGCCAGGCAAAATGACGTCAGATCATCATTATCTAGTGCTTTAAATGATTTAGGCGACATTTATATAACTAGAGAAAAATATGATTTAGCTCGAAAAGCATTTGATGAATCCAGGAAAGTGTCAGAAAAAGAAAATATAATACTAAATATTATTGATGCTTATAAGGGGTTATCAACAACAGATTATTTCGAAAAAAAACACAAACAAGCACTAAAAAAAATAGAACACGCTATTGCTTTGGCGAAAGCATCCAATACCATGCTCGCACTTCAAAACCTTTATAGTTTTCGTGCTACTATACTAGAATCATTAAATAGAAACAAGGAGGCTATATTTTATCTAAAAGAAGCACAAAAAGTAAATGATAGTATATTATCAATTAAAAAAACGCAGCAAATAGAAGAGCTGAAAACCATTTACGAATCTGAAAAAAAGGAAGCAGAAATCACCTTTCAGAAAAAAGAAATTGAAACATTAAGCACCCAGGCCAAAAATGACAAACTCACAAAAACACTTTATAGCATTGGTATGTTTTCTTTTATTGCTATTGCGGGTCTAATATATTTTAGCTTTAAACAACGCATAAAAAAGAATAAAATAGCACGCGAAAAACAAGAGGAAATTTTAAAGCAAGAATTAGCATTTAAAAAGAAAGAATTAGCAAGTCAAACCCTGCATCTGGTCCAAAAAAACACCTTTATTAACGAGCTAAAAGAGAACCTTGAAAGAATAAAACAATCGCCACAACTTTTTAAAATAGAATTTAGACGATTAGTGATGCTGCTTAGAAAAGAAAGTGCCGAAGACAAAAATTGGGAAGTCTTTAAATCTTATTTCTCTGAGGTGCACAATAACTTCGATATTAAACTTAAAGAAGTTTATGCAGACATTACTGAAAAAGAAATTCGGTTAGCCTCCTTTTTACGTATGCATCTTTCCACTAAAGAAATCGCATCGATGCTTAATGTATTGCCAGAAAGTGTTTCAAAATCGAAATACCGACTAAAAAAGAAACTAAATTTAGACAAAGAAACCGATTTAAATACCTTTTTAAGTAATTTGTAAAGCCATATCTTTGCACCGTCATCCTGAGCTTTTTAAAAAAGCGTGAGAATCTTTTTAAATAAAACTATAATTTAACCGATTGTCACGTCATCCTTCCTCACAATTACTAACAATTATGGAATATATTCCAAAAAACAAAAAACTAATTCTTTTTGATGGTGTTTGTAATCTTTGCAACCACAGCGTGCAATTTATAATAACTCACGATAAAAACAATGTGTTTATGTTTGCACCTTTACAAGGCACTACAGGAGCGGCACTTGTTAAAACCCTTAATATTGACACCAAAAAATTAGACTCCATACTACTTTACACCCCTAAAAAGGGGGTGAAAAGCAAAAGCACAGCAGCCTTAAAAATAGCTTCTAAACTGCGGTTTCCTATTAATGTATTATATATTTTTATTATCGTACCGCCATTTATTCGCAATTGGATTTACAATATTATTGCCAAGAACCGCTACAGATGGTTTGGTAAGAAAGAGACTTGTATGATTCCAACTGCCGAGTTAGAAAATAAGTTTTTGCCTTAGTTTTCAACAAATAAAGCCATAAAAAAACCTCGAGCGATACTCGAGGTTTATAAGTTGTAAATTAAATTAAGATGCTCTGTTTACCTTAAAGAAAACTCTGAAGTAGAAACTAAGTATCTTTGATTATAGACGTTTACAGTGTAAGATCCTGGTTCGAATTTCTCATTACTACTATTAACAAACTCACAGATATCAAGATTTGCATTTTCGTAATTAAATTTACTAATCGTACTGTAATTAAACAACACTTCTCCAAATTGAACTTGTTGATTTAAGCCCATAATATTGTTGTTAGGATCTATAACTTGAATATACAATTCCTGATCTCCGGCCTGTACCAATTCATTTTTAGCCACGGTAAAGCACACTCTAATTTTATTAACTCTCCTAGCTCTTTCGGTTGGCACTAATTTTCCCGATGTGCGTTGTATTACACCAAAGCCCTTTAAACCAATAGTGTTTAATACCGATGCGTTCTCAACCACCTCAGCTAAGGCAATATTTTGTGTTAATAAAGAATCGGTAAACATGGTGCGCTCTTCTAAGCGTATTTTTGTGCTATCTAAAGAGGTAGCTAAATAAGAATTTTGTACTCGTAACGAATCGTTTTGAGCCAGCAACACATCCATTTCTTTCTTTAATGTATTGTATCGTTGTCTGTACCTCCAAAGACTTTTAATATTGGTTTCAGAAATTTTCAAAGAATCTATCAAGCCTTGAATACGCGCTCTAGACTCCACCAAATCAGCATTAATCTCTTCATTTTCACCTATAGCGTCATCATACTGTTTCGCCATAGCATTTAAATCTGTCATAACTAACCGTTTTTCTTCGGTTAATTGTTTTTTAGTATCAACACTGTCTTGGTATAAATTTAAAGTATAAATACCAGTGCCCACAAAAAGAATTAAAGCCAGAGCCAAAGCCACTTTTAGACCTTTATTAGTTTTCGCGTTTTCTTCGTTACTCTTTGTATTTTCTACAACAGTAGGCTTATCGTTATTTTCCATAATTTAAGTTTGTTTAAGTATTAGTTAGTTCAAAAGTTTATATTATTGGTTTAAAAAAATTATGATTACATTTCCGAATCAAATAAAATAACGCCATGGAAAAATTAATTTTATTTAATAACACCAAACTTAATAAATTATTAACGAAACGCAGTGGCGAATCTAAATTTGGTGAACATATAAAAATATTAAGCTCTCCATCACATATATACGAACAACTTCAAAATTTAGACGTTACTCATGTTGTATTTGGCTTACCAGAGGATATTGGTGTATTTGCTAACCACGGTAAAAGTGGGGCTTCAGAGGCATGGAACGCCACCTTAAAAATATTGCTAAATATTCAAAGTAATAATTTCACGAAGGCAAATTCGGTGTTAATTTTAGGCCATTTAGACTTTACCGCAGAATTATTGGAAGTTTCAAAACTTAATCAAAACAAAAAAAGCGATATTAAAAAAGCCAGAAAAATAGTGGAGCACATAGACAGTCACGTTACACATATTATGCAGTTAATTATATCTTCTGGCAAAAAAGCTATTGTTATTGGAGGTGGGCATAACAACGCCTATGGCAACATAAAAGGGACATCTTTAGCTCTAAAAAAATGTGTAAATGTTGTTAATTTCGACGCACATTCAGATTTTAGACCACAAGAGGGCCGACACAGCGGTAATGGGTTTAGTTACGCTTTCGCGGAAGGGTTTCTGAAAAACTATTACATCTTTGGATTGCACGAAAATTACACGTCAAATAAGATTTTGGAAACTTTAAGCGAAACAAAACATTTAGATTTTAGTACGTTTGAAGATATAGAAATAAAAGAAAAATTAAGCTTCAACGATGCTATGTATAAGGCATTAAACCATGTCTCTCACAAACCCTTTGGCATAGAAATAGACTGCGATGCCATAGCGAATATACCCAGTAGTGCCATGACTCCAAGTGGTTTTACGGTTAATCAAACCAGACAATTTGTTAGCTATTTTGCAAATCATAAAAACGCCACTTATTTGCATATTTGCGAAGCCGCACCAAAAAAGAAAAGCGCCAACCAAGTGGGCAAACTTATAACTTATTTAATTACCGATTTTATAAAAGCGCATGAAACATCTATAACCTAAACTTGATAGCCAAGAAAGTGATTAAATAGATGTCGCATGTGACCCAAAAAAATAATAGACATAAACACATGAAAATTAAAATTATTCCATTTGATAAAAAATACGCAAAAGATTTCTATAAATTAAACATAGAATGGCTAACAACATATTTTTATGTTGAACCCTTTGATGAAACCGTTTTAAGCCAACCCGAATTGCATATTATAGACCAAGGCGGGCATATCTTTTTTGCTGAGTTAGAAAATAACATTGTGGGTACTTTTGCACTTATGCCTTTAGGTAATGAAGGCTTATTTGAGTTTACCAAAATGGCGGTTTCACCAAAATACAGAGGCCATAAAATTGGCCAACAATTGATGCAACATGGCATAGATTTCGCGAAATCATTAGGGTTGCCAAAACTTATACTTTACTCCAGCACCAAACTTGAAAACGCCATTTATATTTATAAAAAATATGGTTTTGTTGAAATTCCAATAGAACCCAACAGCCCGTATAAACGCAGTGACATTAAAATGGAATTAGTGTTTTAAAACCAAGATACTTTAAACGGTTTTATTGTAAGGTTACCAGATGACTGGCATTTTTTATGTCGTATTAAATAAAATTAGTTCTAACTACTTTAGAAACTAAAAAAACCAGTTGGGGTTTCAAGCCAACTGGTTTTTAATTATATACTATTATGTGTGTTTTTACTATTCTTTAATTCCTTCTAAATCTAATAAAAACGCATAGGTTAAAGCCTGTGTTTTGTATCGCTCAAAACGACCAGAGGCACCACCATGACCCGTTTCCATGTTACATTCCATGATTAACAAATTATCGTCGGTTTTTAATTCACGTAATTTAGCAATCCATTTCGCAGGCTCCCAGTATTGTACTTGGCTGTCCCAGTAGCCCGTGGTAATTAGAATATTTGGATAATCTTTAGCTTCAACATTATCGTATGGCGAATAGGATTTCATATAATTATAATATTCTTTGTTTTTAGGATTTCCCCATTCATCAAACTCAAAAGTAGTTAAAGGGATGGTTTCGTCTAACATGGTTGACACCACATCTACGAAAGGCACCGCTGCAACAACGCCATTCCACATATCTGATTGCATGTTTAGCACGGCACCCATTAATAACCCTCCAGCAGAGCCACCATAAGCGTATAATTGATTGCTATTTGTAAAATTTTCGTCGATTAAAAACTGGCCAACATCAATAAAATCGGTGAAGGTGTTTTTCTTTTTTAACAATTTTCCGTCTTCATACCAATCTCTCCCCATTTCTTGTCCGCCTCGAATATGAGCAATGGCATAAATAAATCCGCGGTCTAGCAAGCTTAAACGCGTAGAGCTAAATGTAGGTTCCATACTGTTACCATAAGAGCCATACGCATAAAGCAGTAATGGGTTCTTGCCATTTTTTTCAACACCTTTTTTATACACTAAAGACACTGGTACTTTGGTGCCGTCTGTAGCCGTTGCAAACAAGCGTTCTGAGGTATAATTTTCAACTTTAAAAGCATCGTCTACCACTTCGGTTTGCTTTAAAAGCTCTTGACTCTTATCGGTCATATTATACTCGAAAGTGCTCATTGGCGTAGTTAACGAGCTGTACATAAAGCGCAACACATCGGTATCAAAATCTAAATTAGAGGTTGTTGCGGCGAAATAAGCTGGATCGTTAAACTGGATATAATGATCGTCTGTGCCGTCCCATTTCATAACTCTAATGGTGCGTAACCCCTCTTTTCGCTCTTCTGCAACTAAATAGTTTTGAAACAGATCCATACCTTGAAAAAATACATTCTCTCTATGTGGGATTACATCTACCCAATGTTCTTTTTCTGTTTTATTTACTGGTGTTTTAACCAATTTAAAGTTTTTAGCGTCCTTATTGGTTCTAATATAAAAATGGTCTTCAAAATGATCGAGCGTGTATTCTAAATTTTTCTCTCTAGGTTGGATAACCTTCCATTCGCCATCTGGTGTGTTGGCATCTAAAACTCGAAATTCGGTTGATAAGGTTTGGAAACTTCCAATAACCAAATAGGCATCAGACTTTGTTTTACCTACACCGCATCTAAAGGTATCGTCTTTCTCTTCGTAAACCACGACATCTTCAGACTGGTCTGTACCAATAACATGTTTTACAATTTTATTTTGACGTAAGGTTTGTGGATCTTTTGTGGTGTAAAACACGGTTTTTCCGTCGTTTGCCCAAGTTGCACTTCCGCCAGTATTGCTTAGTTTATCTTCTAATAATTCGCCCGTTTCTAAATTTTTAAAATAGATGGTGTATTGGCGTCTAGAAACCGTATCGATGGCAAAAGCCAGCATTTTATTGTTTGGACTTACCGAACGACCACCAAAACCATAGTATGCATGACCTTTAGCCATTTCTGGGCCGTTAAGCATAATTTCCTCTTGAGCGCCTTCTTCTAATTTTTTTCTACAATACAAAGCATAATCGTCGCCCTCTTCAAAACGTGTGTAATACGAGTAACCGTTATCGTTTACAGGAACCGATTGGTCGTCTTTTTTTATTCTACCAACAATTTCGTTGTATAATTTATCTTGGAGCTCGGTAGTATGCGCCATGGCTTTACTTAAATAATCGTTCTCTGCATTTAAGTAGTCTAACACATCTTGTGTTTGTGCATCGGGTGTTTCGGCATTTTTTTGCTCGTCGCTTAAACGCATCCAGAAATAATTATCGATACGTGTGTCGTCGTGAACGGTTAATTCTTTCGGGATTTTTTTAGCCACTGGAGCTTCTAAAGACAAATGTGGTCTTTCTGTGTCGTTCGATTTGCATGACGAAATCATAATGGTTAAAATTAATAAGGTGTAAATACTGTGTTTCATATTAAGATGTTTTATAAAGTTTAAAGGAACGAAAAATTACTGTATTAAAGTAATTTATAATTGTACAACTCGCTCTATACTTTGTTTTTTTGGGCATCAGCTTATTAAAATCATAAACCCTTAAGCTTTAAATACTGCAATAACATGATAGTTCTGGCATCGCTAATTTCATGGGCATCCATCATTTTCAAAGCCTTAGTAAGGGCGATCTCCAAAACGCTTATTTCTTCATTTTCGGTCGCTAAACCTCCGCCATCATCAACACGATCGGCATTGGTATATGGGGCAATAAAGAGGTGCACACGTTCTCGAAGTACTCCGGGCGATAAAAATACAGTATTTACGGCTTTTAAATTTGAAATATTATAGCCTAACTCCTCTTTAACTTCTCTTATCGCAGAAATTTCGGGTGTTTCGCCCTCATCAATATACCCACCACAAACCTCGATCGAATCGCCTTGATTAACACCCAAAATATATACAGGTATTCTAAACTGCTTAGATAAAATTACTTTTTTTGAGTCTTTATTGTAGAGAAGTACCGCAACACCGTCACTCTTACCGTAAATTTCACGCGAAATGCGTTTCCACCCCTTGTTTTTAAACTTAAAATCAAAATCTATACGTTCTAATGTTCCCCAAAAACTTGATAATAGTTTAGATGCTAGATTTTTAATTCGATTATCTTTTTCCATCATATATCCCATAAAATCATAAAAAAGCTTGCATCCACCTAAATTTTACCCAAACGCTTTAAAACGTAGAGCAGTATTATGGGTAATGCTAACAATATAACCATTAATAAATTGGTGTTAAACAACCAAGGCGACAATATTAATGTAATAATATAACCGCCAACCGCACCACCAAAATGCGCATCGTGACCAATATTACCTATTCTATTTTTCATACCATAAATAGAATACAATAAATACCCGATACCAAAAATATAAGCAGGGATTGGTATAGGAATAAAAACCATATACAAACTCATACCAGGTTGTAATAAAATGGCCGAGTAAATTACTCCAGATACCGCACCACTGGCACCTACCGCACTGTAATGATGTTCGTTTTTATGAAAATATAGCGATAATAAATTACCCAACAACAAACTGCCTAAATAAATGAGTACAAAATTAAATCTGTCCACATGGCGAATCACCACTTCTGCAAAAATGTAAAGCGAAAACATATTAAAAAACAAATGGGTTGTGTCTACATGCAGAAATCCAGAACTGAACATCCTAATTTTTTCGCCGCTTTTAATGGCACCAACATTAAACTTGTACTTCTCAAAAAAGCCATAATCACCAAAACCTTTAAAAGATATGATAACATTGGCGGCTATAATTATAATGGTTACTAAATCTAATTTACCCATAAGGTTTAAAACGTTTTAAAATGAAAAAATAAATATATGGTTTAAGTATCTTTGCCGCTACAAATCTAAAATTAAATAATGCAATTTCTAGTTTATATTATTGTTTATCCGTTTTTATGGCTAATTTCTATATTGCCTTTTTGGCTGCTTTATTTAGTTTCAGATGGTGTTTACGTCCTGTTATACCATGTAATTGGATACAGAAAACAAGTAGTTAACGAGAATTTAAAGCTTGCTTTCCCAAACAAATCTGAAAAAGACATTGCAGTAATCCGCAAAAAATTCTACAAACATTTATGTGATATGTTTTTAGAAATGGCAAAAACGTTGACGATTTCCAGAGCTGCTTTACAAAAACGATTTGTTATAAAAAACCCCGAAGAACTTAAACGTTTAGAGTCTTTAAACAAAAGTATTTTACTAATGTATGGCCATTATGCAAGTTGGGAATGGTCTGTTGAAATTCAAAACCACATTAGCTACAAAGGCTTTGGTGTGTATAAAAAACTAGCCAACAAATATTTTGATAAGTTGGTAAGAGATATTCGTTCTAAATTTAACACCACTTTAATTAGCACCAAAGAAACCGTTAACATAATTAACCAAAATGAAGAGCAAGGAATAAAAAGCATTGTGGCCTTTTTAAGCGACCAGTCTCCAAGATTAACCAAAGAAGCGTATTGGAGTGAATTTATGGGTATAAACGTGCCCTGTTTTACTGGAGCCGAACGCTTAGCAAAAAAACTTGATTTGACTTTAGCCTACCTCAAAGTTACTAAAGTAAAACGCGGCTATTATGAAGCTGAATTTATTACACTCTCTGAAAACCCAAAAGCATACGAAAACTACAAACTAACCGATATGTTTTTACGTGAGGTAGAAAAACAAATCTATGAAGCCCCAGAGTATTATTTTTGGACGCACAAACGTTGGAAACACAGGAATGAATCACCTCACTAGTGTCGGGATGGAAACACCGCAAAATTAAATTTGTTATTCAAATTAATTTCCTCAATATTTCTAGAAAAATCAACAATTACTGAAGGCATAATATCTCCAGAGTTGATGAAATTTATCTGCCTAACTTTTTATGAATTCAAATTTATATCCAATATGTTTTAAGTACTCCTTGTTTTGTCGAACTAGTTGGTAGCGGTCTGCGCTATGAGTATCTATATGGCTTAACAATTAACATTACAAGTGTACCATACTTTGGAAATTCCTGAGGAATTTTCAAAGTATGTGAGAGCAAGCAATTAGCCATTATTAGTGGCAATTATTTCCTCTTTTATCTGTTTTAAATAGTTTGTTAAATTATTTTTCATCAATTCCAATCCTACACCATAATTGTCAACCAGATAAATTTGTTCTTCCTTCATTCCTTTTTTTACCCATGCTTTTTCAGCTTTTAAGTCCCCTTTTCTAACAATAACGAGTTCATAATACATAATTTTAGAATTCCAATTAGTTATTGTGAGCTGATTAAAATTTGAAATATCAGGGTCATTATTTATATTGCCTTGTCCAATATCGGCACCCAAAAATACTTCACAATTCGAAAATTTAAAATGCGGATTATTGTTGTCAAAATTTCGATAAGTCATTTTATCCCCATTTTTAAGTATAAACGCTTTAACTTGTTCAAATTCTTTAGGGCTTATTAAATCGGATACATTACTAAAATCCATACTTAAATTTGTAGTCTTATTCAAAACACCTTTTCCTGAATTACAACTCAATAGAAGTAATATGGTAAAAAGCACTATTTTAATTTCTCGTATCATTTTGTTCGAATTGCCACTAACATCAGCAAACAAACCATCAATTCTTATCCTTTAGCAATCTCCCCAATCTCTGCAATAAACTTATCAGCTAGACCATCGGCTTCTTCTTGCGATTTTGCTTCGGTATAAATTCGTACAATGGGTTCAGTGTTACTTTTTCTTAAGTGTACCCAACTGTTATCAAAATCTATTTTAACACCATCAATAGTTGTTAATTGCTCGTTTTGGTAACGGTTTTCTATGGCTTTTAAAACCGCATCAACATCCAACTCTGGCGTTAATTCTATTCTCTTTTTACTCATAAAATAATTAGGATAGGTTTCACGAAGGGCGCTAACACTCATTTTCCTTTCTGCTAGCAAACTCAAAAATAGAGCAACCCCAACCAAAGCATCACGACCGTAATGAGATTCGGGATAAATAACCCCACCATTACCTTCGCCACCAATAACCGCGTTATTTTTTTTCATCAATTCTACTACGTGTACTTCACCAACGGCACTAGCCTCGTAATGGCCTCCATATTTTTCAGTCACATCACGTAAGGCTCGAGTAGAGCTCATATTACTTACGGTATTTCCAGGCGTTTTGCTTAATACATAATCGGCACAAGCCACTAGAGTGTAATCTTCTCCAAACATGTTTCCGTTTTCGTCTACAAAGGCTAAGCGGTCTACATCTGGATCGACTACAATACCGAAATCGGCATTTTCTTTAACCACTTTTTTAGATAAATCTCCCAAATGCTCTTTTAAAGGCTCCGGATTGTGAGGGAAATGTCCTGTGGGCTCACAAAATAATTTAATAGGCTCTACACCCAAACGCTCTAAAAGCAAAGGTACCGCTATACCACCCGTAGAATTTACACCATCAACTACCACTTTAAATTTGGCGGCTTTAATAGCCTTCGCATTTACTAGGGGTAGCTCTAAAACCTCATCAATATGTATATCAATATAGGCATCGTTTCTTGTAATTTTCCCTAAGTTATCCACTTGGGCAAAACTCATAGTGTCGCTTTCGGCAATTTCTAAGATTTTAGCACCTTCGGCAGCCCCTAAGAACTCCCCTTTTCTATTTAATAGTTTTAAAGCATTCCATTGTTTTGGGTTGTGGCTAGCTGTTAAAATAATCCCGCCATCGGCATGCTCTAATGGTACAGCAATTTCAACGGTTGGAGTTGTAGATAGTCCTAAATCAATCACATGAATTCCTAATCCAACTAAAGTATTCATGACTAAATCCTGAATCATTTCACCAGAAATTCGTGCGTCACGCCCCACTACTACTCGATAATGCTCCTTGTTAAGTTGCTGTTTTATCCAAGTGCCATAAGCCGATGCAAATTTAACCACATCAATTGGTGTTAAATTATCCCCAACCGGTCCACCAATGGTGCCACGAATTCCTGAAATAGATTTTATTAAAGTCATGTCTTATTTTGTGTTAAAATTAATTACAAATATACAATTACATTGCTTCTTTTATTAAGTGGTAATTTGTAATTTTCAAAAATGAATTATTTAGCGCATATTTACCTCTCTGGAAATAACGAATTGGTTACTATTGGTAATTTTATGGCAGACAGTATTAAGGGTAGTAGGTTTAAAAACTATGAAAAAGACATCCAAATTGGTATTTTATTGCACCGTAATATTGATACATTTACCGATGCCCATAAAACAGTGCGGCTAAGTACAAAAAGACTTCACAAAAATTACAGTCATTATTCTGGTGTGATAGTCGATATTTTTTACGATCATTTTCTAGCAAAAAATTGGAGTGACTATTCCGCCATACCGTTACAGGATTATGTGCATTCATTTTACAATTTACTAGAGACATATTACCAGGTATTACCTCTTAAAATTCAAACCATGATGCCTTATATGATTGCGAACAACTGGCTTTATAATTATGGCTCAATTGAGGGCATCGCTAAAGTGTTGAAAGGTATGGACTCTAGAACTCAAAACCGTTCGGGCATGCGTCATGCCGTAAACGAATTGGAGGCTTATTATACCGATTTTGAAATCGAATTCACCGCTTTTTTTGAAGAACTTATTGAATTTTCTAAACTTAAATACAACGAACTAAACAATAGCTTATGAAACATTTTATTGCACTATTATTAATTTTTATCGTCACTCATTCTTGTAAAAAACAAGATGCAGTTTTGCAGGATAAAACTTCCAAAAGAGGTTTAATCACACCAAAGGCTATGGTGGTTTCTGCTCGAGAAGAGGCCTCTAAAATTGGTACTGCTATTCTTCAACAAGGCGGTAATGCTTTTGATGCGATGGTGGCTACCGAATTGGCTTTGGCAGTAGCCTATCCTTATGCTGGAAATATTGGTGGTGGAGGATTTATGGTTTATAGAAAAAATAATGGCGATATAGGTGGTCTTGACTACCGAGAAAAAGCACCAATGGCAGCCACAAAAAACATGTATCTGGACGATAACGGCAACGTAATCCCTAAAAAGAGCACTTTAGGCGCTATGGCCGTTGGTGTCCCTGGAACCGTTGCAGGCGTTTTTGCCGTTCATGAAAAACTGGGCTCCTTACCTATGGAAGCTATTTTAAAGCCCGTAATTGCTTTGGCCCGAAAAGGTGTTGTGGTAACCAAAAAACAAGAAAATAGAATTAAAAATTTTCAACCGTATTTTAGAGAGGCCAACAAAGATTCTATACTTTTTGAAAAGCCTTGGAAAGAAAACGACACCATTAAATATAACGCTCTGGCTAATACGCTAGACCGTATTTTATTACATGGCAAAGATGAATTTTATAAAGGCGAAACCGCCAAAAAACTCGCTAAGTTTATTCAAGATAATGGCGGTATCATTACCGAAGAAGATTTAGCTAAATATGAAGCCAAGTGGCGCACGCCTATCACCTTTAATTATGACGATTTAAGAATTATTTCCATGTCACCACCATCAAGCGGAGGGATTTGTTTGGCTCAAATCATGACTATGATCGAACCGTTTCCCTTACATGAATATGGCCATAATTCTTTAAAATCTATTCAAGTCATTACAGAAGCCGAGCGTCGCGCTTATGCTGATAGAAGTTTTTACTTGGGCGATCCAGATTTTGTAAACATTCCCATAGACACCTTAATTAACAAGGCTTATTTAAGCGGAAGAATGGACAGTTTTTCGTTCGAAAAAGCTACAAAATCTAGTGATCTATCCCATGGTAACATTCAAATTATTGAAAGTGACGAAACCACCCACTACTCTATTGTAGACCAATTTGGAAATGCCATTGCTGCTACAACTACTATAAATGCAGGGTATGGATCGAAATTATACAGCAGAGAACTCGGTTTTTTCTTAAACAATGAAATGGACGATTTTAGCAGCAAACCCGGAGAACCTAATATGTTTGGACTCGTGGGTGCCGAGGCTAATAGTATTGCACCACAAAAACGCATGTTAAGTTCGATGACTCCAACCATTGTTGAAAAAAATGGAGCATTATTTATGACGCTTGGTACACCGGGAGGTTCTACCATTATCACCTCGGTATTACAAACCATATTAAATGTGCACGAATTTGGTATGACCATGCAAGAAGCGGTAAATGCACCAAGGTTTCACCACCAATGGTTGCCAGACGACATTAAGATGGAGCCCAATTCTTTTGATAGAGATTTAATACGTCAACTTAAAAAACTGGGCTACATAATTAACGAAGAAGATGCCCCTGTAATTGGTAAAGTAGATGGTATCTTGGTTTTAGAAAACAACAGCTTAGAAGGTGGTGCCGATCGCCGAGGTGACGATACTGCAGTAGGCTTTTAAGCTCCTATATGCTTATCGTCCAATTTATATTCATCTTATTTCCTATAGAAAACAGAACTACAAAAACGCGCTACCATGGCGAAACAAAAATCGAAGACAAAAAAAATAATTAAAGTAATACTTGGAGTCATTACATTTTTCACCTTACCAAGTCTACTGGCCTTTGGTTTTCTGTTTTTAAAGTATAACGAACCCCTTCCTGAAGGTGTTTTGGGTGAAAAAGCTGATGCACTAGCACATAAAATGCTTAATGCCTTAAATCATGAGAACTACCAAAATACAAATTATCTAGAATGGACATTTAACAAACGTCACCATTATAAATGGCAGAAAAATGATAAGATGTGCGAAGTGATGTGGAAAAGCTATCGCGTAAAGTTAAATCTTAAAGACTATTCGCGAAGTAAAGCCTACATAAACCGTATTGAAACCAAGGGCAAAAAAGCCGAAAAACTAATACAAAAGGCCATAAGGTTTTATAATAATGATTCGTTTTGGTTGGTTGCGCCCTATAAGGTGTTTGACAAGGGTGTACAGCGTCGTTTAGTCACCTTAAAAGATAACAAAGAGGCGCTTTTAGTCACTTATACCTCTGGTGGTTCTACACCAGGGGATTCGTATTTATGGCTACTAGATGAAACTGGTAAACCAAAAAGTTTTAAAATGTGGACAAGCATTCTTCCTATTGATGGTTTAGAAGCTTCTTGGAGCGATTGGATTATTACCGAAAGTGGAGCACAATTACCAAAATCTCACAAACTTTTATTTTTTACTATAGATATGGGAGAAGTAAAAGGCAGCTTTTAATTTTTTTGTATACCCGTTTGTAGCCAAAAAAAATTAAAAATTTGCGTTTCCTGCCAGCCGGCTAGTCTGGGTAATCTACGGGAAATAAATAGCTGCTCAATAATAAATAGTCCCACTAGTTTCGCTGAATAAAATTAATGTTTGTTTTTCGAAATGAAATAAAAGTGTCAATATATCATACAAATTATGAGATTATGACACTTTACAGAAAAGTACTAGTTTTTAATTCTTTTTGCAGTATTGGAGATTATGCAAGCACTAAACCTAAACGAAATTTGTAAGAAGATACAATGCATCCTAAGCGCTTCAAAATTTTTAATTTCCAACCGTGGTTTATTCAAACAAATTGTCTTTGTCTAAATTTTTAATAGATGATTTCCTTATAGACAAGAAATAAAGAAAATGCAATATCAAAAAAACGAGCCAAATTAATGCAGTGATATATATAACCTTTATGTTTTCGTATTTCGATTCGAATGCAAAAACGAACCACAATAAGGAGACGGTATTATGAGCGATGAAGGTCGATAGATGAAATCGAAATCCGACATCGTACAAGGGCAAATACTCATAATCCTTTTTGCCAAAGTAACGTCCATTAAACCACATTAAAATAGCATAAATAACAGCACATAAAATTATGGCAATAGTCATTTTATTAGTAATTGCAGTGCTTAAACCAGCTCTAAAAATTATGGTTAGCAATAAAGTAACCCAAGTGAATGTCAACAAGTTTTTTGTGAGTAATGTTTTCATAGCTATTTGTTTTTTAAGAGTTTATTTATTTCGGCAGAGAAAAATAGCTTGATATTTCTATCAATAAATTTTTCAAGTAATTCAACACCCATTTCAGTCAAAAAATAATACTTTCTATCAGGCCCCTTATTACCCTTTTTAAGAGTAAAGCTTACAACACCAATATGCTCATATTTTCGCAGGTTTCTGTACAGACTTTGCTCTTCGCATGTTATTGTATTTTTAGATTTAGTTTCAATAAACGCCTTAATTTCGTCTACGTATTTCTGTCCGTCCTTTAGCGCCAAGAATATCCATAAGGTAAGCTGGCCTTTTTTATAAGTTTCTTCCCAAGCCGAAAGTAAATCGGGTAGTAAATCTTTTGTCATAATCAAATAGTAATATACATCTTGTATAATACAAATATACATATTATTCTTTATTTTCAAAATATTTATTAAATTTTTGTGTATTAAGAAAATAAGGCCTCAGATATCTATAGACCCCACTACTGTATTTTTGTTAGCAAAAACCTTATCTTTGCCACTTTTAATTTCTATGGCAAATTTCGAAGAATTTATTGAAGTAAAAGGGGCGCGTGAGCACAATCTAAAAAACATTGATGTCTCCATTCCTCGCGAAAAACTAGTAGTGATAACGGGTTTATCGGGCAGTGGTAAATCATCTCTAGCTTTCGATACTATTTATGCTGAAGGTCAACGCCGTTATATTGAAACGTTTTCGGCTTATGCCAGGCAGTTTCTCGGGGGTTTAGAGCGGCCAGATGTCGATAAAATTGATGGCCTGTCCCCTGTTATTGCTATTGAACAAAAAACAACAAGCAAATCGCCGCGCTCTACCGTGGGAACCATTACCGAGATTTACGATTTTTTACGTCTACTTTTTGCTCGTGCCAGTGATGCTTACAGCTTTAACACGGGCGACAAGATGGTAAGTTATAGTGACGATCAAATTAAAACACTCATAAAAAGCGATTTTAACGGAAAACGCATTAATATTCTCGCTCCCGTAGTGCGATCACGTAAAGGACATTATCGCGAGTTATTCGAACAAATTGCTAAACAGGGCTTTGTAAAAGTGCGAACCGATGGCGAAATTCGAGACATCACTAAAGGCATGAAGTTGGACCGTTACAAAACTCACGACATTGAGATTGTAATTGACCGACTTGTTATTGACCCTACCGCCGACAACGATAAACGTCTTACAGAAACTATTAATACGGCCATGTATCACGGTGATGATGTTTTACTAGTGATTGATCAAGATACGCAAGAAGCACGTTATTTTAGCCGAAATTTAATGTGTCCGTCGTCCGGAATATCATATCCAAATCCAGAACCCAATAATTTTTCATTTAATTCGCCAAAAGGCGCCTGCGCAAACTGTAATGGCATTGGTGAATTGTATCAGGTAAACGAAAAAAAAATAATCCCAGACGACTCCCTTTCTATTAAAAATGGCGCCATAGCACCTCATGGCACCGAAAAAAACTCCTGGATTTTTAAACAGTTTGAAATTATTGCACAACGTTACAATTTTAAACTCACCGATGCTTACAAAGACATTCCCAAAGAGGCCAAACAAATTATTTTATATGGTGGCAATGAAAAGTTTTCTGTTGAAAGTAAAACCTTGGGCGTGACCCGCGATTATAAAATAGATTTTGAAGGGGTTGCCAATTTTATTGAAAACCAATATCACACAGCCGAATCTACTTCTTTAAAACGTTGGGCTAAAGATTATATGGATAAAATTGAATGTCCTGTTTGTGAAGGTTCACGCTTAAAAAAAGAATCACTCTATTTTAAAATTAACAATAAAAACATTGCCGAACTCGCTAATACAGATATTGCAGACCTTGCAGATTGGTTTCACGACCTTCACAAGCATTTGTCTAAAAAACAATTAAAAATTGGTGAAGAAGTGATTAAAGAAATTAAATCCCGAATTCAATTTTTGTTGGATGTGGGCTTAAATTACTTAACCTTAAACCGAAGCTCTAAATCCTTATCTGGAGGTGAGGCTCAACGTATACGATTAGCCACTCAAATAGGCTCGCAATTAGTGGGTGTGCTTTATATATTAGATGAACCTAGTATTGGTTTGCACCAACGTGATAACGAAAAACTCATTAATTCGCTTATTGCATTGCGAGACATTGGAAATTCTATTATTGTGGTAGAACACGATAAAGATATGATAGAACGCGCCGACTATGTGATTGATATTGGTCCAAAAGCAGGAAAATATGGTGGCGAAATAATTAGTATTGGCAGCCCAGAAGAGCTAAAAACACACCAGACACTTACCGCCGATTATTTAAATGGCAAAAAAGAAATTGAAATTCCCAAAAAACGCAGAGCTGGTAATGGCAAATTTATAGAGCTAAAAGGCTGCACAGGCAATAACTTAAAAAATGTTTCGGTAAAATTCCCTTTAGGAAAAATGATTGGAGTTACGGGAGTTTCTGGCAGCGGAAAATCCACCTTAATTAACGAAACCCTCTACCCTATTTTAAATGCCTATTATTTTAATGGCGTTAAAAAGCCCATGCCCTATAAAAGTATAAAAGGCTTGGAACATATTGATAAAGTAATAGATATTAACCAATCGCCAATTGGACGAACACCACGAAGTAACCCAGTAACTTATACAGGAACTTTTAGTGAAATTAGAGCGCTATTTGCAAAAATTCCAGAAGCTATGATTCGGGGTTATAAAGCAGGCCGATTTAGTTTTAATGTTAAAGGCGGTCGCTGTGAAACTTGTAGAGGTGGTGGTTTACGTGTTATAGAAATGAATTTCCTTCCAGATGTTTATGTAGAGTGCGAAACCTGCCAAGGCAAACGTTTTAACCGTGAAACCCTAGAAATTCGCTATAAAGGTAAATCTATTAGCGATGTGCTAAACATGACGATTAACGAAGCAGTAGCATTTTTTGAGCATATACCTAAAATTAGTAGAAAACTAAAAACCATACAAGATGTTGGCCTTGGATATATTACTTTAGGGCAGCAAAGCACAACACTCTCTGGTGGCGAGGCACAACGCATAAAACTGGCTACCGAATTAAGTAAACGCGATACTGGAAATACGTTTTATATTTTAGATGAACCCACTACAGGTTTACATTTTGAAGACATTAGGGTTTTAATGATTGTACTCAACAAATTGGCAGATAAGGGCAATACCGTATTAATTATAGAACACAATTTAGATGTGATTAAAACAGTAGACCACATTATAGATATTGGTTATGAAGGTGGAAAAGGCGGCGGAAAAATTATTGTTGAAGGCCCGCCAGAAGAGATTATAAAACATAAAAAGAGTCATACTGCTAAATTTCTTAAAAAGGAATTAAATTAGCAGACAAGTCGAGCAAAACCATACTAAAACATAGTATTTTAAAACAACATAATATTGAAACATATGAGAAAAGAAAAACATCCTAAAGGCTGGAACGAGATTAAGACAAACGATTCTTGGGCTATTTTTAAAATTATGGGTGAATTTGTTAATGGGTATGAAAAACTAAGCAAAATAGGACCATGTGTTTCTATTTTTGGTTCTGCAAGAATAAAACCAGACCAAAAATATTATAAATTGGCAGAAAATATTGCTAAAAGTATTGTAGAGGCTGGCTACGGTGTAATTACCGGAGGTGGGCCAGGCATTATGGAAGCTGGTAACAAGGGGGCACATTTAGCTGGAGGCACCTCAGTTGGATTAAATATTGACTTGCCTTTCGAACAGAATGATAACCCTTATATAGACCATGATAAAAGTTTAGATTTTGATTATTTTTTTGTGCGTAAAGTCATGTTTGTTAAATACTCTCAAGGCTTTGTTGTCATGCCAGGAGGTTTTGGTACTTTAGATGAACTTTTTGAAGCCATGACCCTTATACAGACTCATAAAATTGAAAAATTCCCCATAATTTTAGTAGGCTCAGAATTCTGGAAAGGCGCTTTAGAGTGGATAAAATCAACTGTTTTAAATGATTTTGGAAATATTTCTGCAGAAGATTTAGACCTAATTAAATTAGTAGATACCGAGAAAGAAGTCATTTCAATATTAGATGCTTTTTATAAAGAAACAGAATTAAGGCCTAATTTCTAACTTAAATCTTTTTAAAAGATTAAGTAGAAACTTATCAATTTATTATATTTTAGTGCAACACTTTTATAATTCTATTTCATACATTGAATAAACGCTTGCTTTTACTGTTTTTATTTGTTTCTTCAAATATTGCTGTTTTTAGTCAGAATAACATTGACTTAAAAGCCGATTTCGATATTGAAAACCGAGAAATTTCTATCTCTCAAACTATTCAATATAAAAACACTTCAAACGATGCGTTAAAAACAATATACTTAAACGATTGGAACAATAGCTATTCCACAAAAAAAACACCTCTAGCCATTCGCTTTGCCGAAGAATACGATACTAAATTTCATTTAGCCGAAAACGAAGACAGAGGTTATTCTGTTATTACTTCAATAATACAAGACAACGAAACCTTGATTTTTAACCAGTTAAAGAATCAAATAGACGTTGTAAAAGTGGAATTAAAAACACCCGTAAAACCCAATGAAACCTATACTTTAAAACTTGATTATATAGTTAAAATTCCCAAAGCCAAATTTACAGGTTATGGGATCTCTGAATCGGGAGATTTAAGCTTGAGGTACTGGTACATCACACCCGCTATTTACGACGGAGAATGGCATTATTATAGCAATAAAAATTTAGACGATTTATTTATCCCTAAAGCCAATTTAAATCTAGAACTTAAATACCCCAAGGGGTATACCGTAACATCAGAATTAAATGCCACAAAACCCATTCAGCATACAAATCATGATCTCGTAAAACTTTCTGGAAAAGACAGGGTTAACAATAAGTTATTTTTAAGTAAAGCTTCAGATTTTGAAACGATTCAATTTGATGAATTGTCAATCATTTCAAATATAAATGCTGGCGAGTTAGAAGTGCTAGACCAGGTTTTGCTTACTAAAAAAATCACAAAATTCATTCTTAACAACCTTGGAGATTACCCGCATGGAAAATTACTACTAACCGATATCGATTATAGTAAAGACCCTGTTTATGGTTCTAATTTCCTACCCAGTTTTATTAAACTTTATCCAGATAATTTTAAATACGAGCTAAAACTTTTAAAAGTAGCGCTTTACAATTATTTAGAAAACACCTTACTAATAAACCCCAGAAAAGAAAAGTGGCTAATCGATGGTTTACAGATTTATTTTTTAATGAATTATGTAGAGACGCACTATCCAGATATGAAATTTTTAGGCGCCTTAGCTAATTTCTGGGCTGTAAGACCGTTTCATGCCTCAACCATGACATTTAACGAGAAATACACTTTTGCTTTTATGACTATGGCAAGAACCAATAGAGATCAGCCATTAACAATGGCAAATGACTCCTTGCTAAAATTCAATTCTAATATTGCCAATAAATATAAAGCTGGTGTTGGACTAAAATATTTAGATGATTTTGTTAATGATGATATTGTTGAGCTTAGCATCAAATCATTTTTAGAACAAACAAAACTTGAGCCCACATCACCCCAAGCCTTTGAAGCTTATTTGAAAACGAAAACCACAAAAGATATTAATTGGTTTTTTACCGATTATTTGAACACGAGGGCTAAAATAGATTTTAAGATTAAAAATGTAAAAAAAACCGAAGATTCTATAACTTTAACCATAAAGAATAAGAGAAATAACAGCATGCCTATTTCTTTATACGCCTTAAATAACGATAGCATTGTTTCTAAATCTTGGATAGAAAATGTTAAGAATAGTAGAACACTAACAATACCAAGAAATAATGCGAATAAGCTAGTTTTAAACTATGAAGAAATTGCACCAGAGCTTAACGTAAGAGATAATTGGAAATCGTTAAAAGGATTTTTCTTTAACAACAAACCTTTACAGTTTAGGCTGTTTAAAGATATTGAAGACCCGAATTACAACCAAGTATTTATTATGCCTATTTTAGAATTCAATAATATTTATGATGGGGTAAACTTGGGTTTAAAAGCCTACAATACAACCTTACTGAGAAAACATTTTAACTATAAATTTGAACCGAGATACGCTTTAAAATCAAAATCCATTACGGGTTCTGCTGCAGCTTCAGTAAATCATTATTTAGAAAATAGCAACCTATATTCTATAAATTACGGTGTTAAAGGTGGTTATATATCTTATGCAACCGATTTATTTGTTAGAAAAATAATACCTTCAGTTACTTTTTTATTTAGAGATAATAATGATTTTCGTTCTAACAAAAGGCAACGATTAAAGTTTAGATATGTAGATATTAACCGGGACGAAGACCTAAATAACATCCTAAACACTACCGAACCCAATTACAGTATTTTTAATGTTAATTATTTAAACTCCAATGCCAATTTAATAAATTTTAGCAAATGGTCTACAGATTTGCAAATAGCTAAGACTTTTAGTAAAGTATCTTTTAACTATGAATTTAGAAAACTATTTGAAAATAACAGGCAATTAAATTTACGCTTTTTTACAGGTGCTTTTTTAAGCAATAAAACCGACAGTGCATCCGATTATTTTAGCTTTGCTTTAGATAGGCCAACCGATTATTTGTTTGATTACAATTATTTAGGGCGTTCTGAGACGACTGGAATATTTAGCCAACAATATATTACAGCCGAAGGAGGTTTTAAATCTAAATTAGAAACCCCATTTGCAAACCAATGGATTAGTACGCTTAATATGAGTACAACTTTATGGAAATACGTCTTAGTTTATGGCGATATTGGTTTGGTTAAAAATAAGTTTATTAAACCGAAATTTGTTTACGATTCTGGAATTAGAATTAATTTGGTAACCGACTATTTTGAAATCTATTTGCCAATTTACTCCAATTTAGGCTGGGAAACAGGCCTACCCAATTACGATCAAAGAATAAGATTTAAGTTTACTGTAGATCCACAATCACTATTAGGACTATTTAGAAGACGTTGGTACTAGATTTTCTGTTTTTATCTTATTATCAAAAAATAAATTGTTTTACTGCGTATTTAGTAATTATATCTTAAAATAATACATATTTTTAAAAATTACCAAGTTTTTTTGTACTTGTAATAATTGTACAAACAACTAAATTTGTCTATTTTTGCAGAAGTTAAAGCCTCAAAAATGCAAACAATTCCTGATTTGAAAAACAATATTTCTTTCGAAGATTTTAAAACAGAAATTCTAAACGATTACGCCCTAGCAGTAAGAAGTAGAGAATGCAGCTTGCTAGGTCGTCGGGAAGTTTTAACTGGTAAGGCCAAATTTGGAATATTTGGCGACGGAAAGGAAGTGCCACAATTAGCCATGGCAAAAGCGTTTTTAAAAGGCGATTGGCGCTCTGGCTACTATCGCGATCAAACGTTTATGATGGCAATCGGTGCTTTAACCATAGAGCAGTTTTTTGCAGGTCTATACGCCAATACCGATTTAGCCTTAGAACCCATGTCGGCTGGTCGCCAAATGGGAGGTCACTTTACAACACATAGCCTTGATGAAAATGGCGTTTGGAAAAATCTAACAAACCAATACAATTCTAGTCCAGATATCTCCCCTACAGCTGGGCAAATGCCAAGATTATTGGGTTTAGCACAAGCCTCTAAGATATTTAGGGAGGTAAAAGGTATAGACAGCACCAAATTCTCTAATAACGGGAACGAAGTCGCTTGGGGCACCATTGGCAATGCCAGTACAAGCGAAGGCTTGTTTTTTGAGACTATTAACGCGGCAGGCGTTTTACAAGTTCCTATGGTTATTAGTATTTGGGACGATGAATATGGTATTTCTGTGCACGCCAAACACCAAACAACAAAAGAAAACATTTCGGAAATATTAAAAGGTTTTCAGCGTAACAATAAGGAAAAAGGTTTTGAAATTTTACGTGTAAAAGGCTGGGATTATGCAAATTTGATTGAAACCTATCAAGAAGCTTCAACCATTGCGCGAAAAGAACATGTACCCGTACTTATTCACGTCCAAGAATTAACGCAACCACAAGGGCATTCAACTTCAGGATCGCACGAGCGTTATAAATCTGCAGAACGTTTAGAATGGGAGAACAAAAACGACTGTAATGTAAAAATGCGCCAATGGATTATTGAAAGCGGCATTGCTACCAACGAAACCCTTACAAAAATTGAGGGTGATTTAAAAAAAGAAGTTCGAGAAGCTAAAAATAAAGCTTGGAAAGATTTCTTGAAACCCATTCAAATAGAGCAACAAGAACTTATTTCAATTTTAAATAAGGTAGCCGCTTCGAGTGTAAATGGGATTTTTATCAAAAAGATAATAGAAAATCTATCTGATAATAAAACACCTACTAGAAAAGATATTTTATCGCAGGCAAGAAAAGCTTTAAGACATACATTGGGTGAAACAAATGCGGCTAAACAAGAACTCGCAGAGTGGATAGATGCGATGTTTAAAAAAGTACAACCAAGTTTTAGCTCCCATTTATATTCTGAAACCGAAAATTCAACGATTAATATCAAAGAGGTAAAACCAAGTTATAAAGACGATGCTGCACAAGTTGATGGTCGTGTAATTATTCGAGATAATTTTGATGCTATTTTTAAAAACCACCCAGATACTTTAATCTTTGGAGAAGACACCGGAAATATAGGTGATGTAAATCAAGGTTTAGAAGGCCTACAAGAAAAATATGGCGAACTTCGGGTTGCCGATGTTGGTATTCGTGAAGCCACAATTATTGGTCAGGGTATTGGTATGGCACTGCGTGGTTTAAGACCGATTGCAGAAATACAGTACTTAGATTATATTTTATACGCCCTAAATGTTATTAGTGACGATCTAGCAACATTACATTACAGAACAAAAGGTAAACAAAAAGCCCCTTTAATAATTAGAACACGCGGGCATAGACTTGAAGGTATTTGGCATTCGGGTTCTCAAATGGGAGGTATTCTTAATTTAGTACGTGGTATTCATGTTTTAGTGCCTAGAAATATGACTAAAGCCGCTGGGTTTTACAATACCCTTCTACAAGGAGACGATCCTGCTCTCGTGGTAGAATGTTTAAATGGTTACCGTTTAAAAGAAAAAATGCCAGAAAATTTATGTGAGATTAAAACGCCATTAGGCGTCGTAGAGACCTTAAAGTTTGGCACAGATATTACCTTGGTTTCCTACGGCTCTACACTGCGTATTGTACTAGAGACCGCAAAAGAATTGTTATCTGTTGGTATAGATGCCGAGGTTATTGATGTACAATCTCTATTACCCTTTGATTTAAACCACGATATTGTTAAAAGCATAGCGAAAACCAATCGCGTTATGATTATCGATGAAGATGTGCCTGGAGGTGCTTCGGCCTATATTTTAAACGAAGTTATAAACACTCAAAATGCCTATCAATATTTAGATAGCCAACCCAAAACACTAACTGCAAAAGCACACAGACCAGCTTACGGTAACGATGGCGATTATTTCTCTAAACCTTCGGCAGAAGATATTTTTGAAGCCGTTTACACTGTAATGCACGAGGTAAATCCGCAAGATTATCCAAAATTAAGATAAATTACAAAGCATAACTAATACCAATTTAACCATATAATGCCTTATTAAATAGCTTCTTTTTCGCTTACTTTTCATCAAAAATAATTACCGTAACGATGCAATGCTATTTATTTTTCATTTCAATTTATCAAAAAATAATTCAATTTATTTACACGACATTATAAAGTTAAATTGGCATAAGAGAATAAAGTAAACCTTTCAACTGTCATGTAGAAAGGTTTTTTATATTTATACAAAATCTTAATGGCATTAAACTTTTACCTCTATCTTACGTTTTTATTTTCTATAACAGTAAAGATCACACCTTCTAAGAAGGTGGCTTTGGATTGCCCCTAAAAGGGGCTTCGAGGGCTTGGTTCAAAAATCAAACTTCTGTTGGTTCTCTTCAACTATTTTTTCTTCCTTTTCTTGATGTTTCACGTATTTTCTTATCATTTCTTCATCTAAACCTACCGTGCTCACAAAGTAACCCCTCGCCCAAAAGTGATTTCCCCAATAAGGGTTCTGCTTTAGTTTAGGGTAACTCTTAAACAGCTTTATTGCTATTTTTCCTTTTAAAATTCCCATCAATTTTGAGATGGAAACTTTTGGCGGAACTGACACCAACAAATGCACATGATCCTCTTGAATGTTCAGTTCTTGAACCTCACATCCTTTCCATTCGCACAAAGAACGAATATCCCTTTCAACCAAGGTCCTTATTGTCCCTTTCAATATTCGCAACCTGTATTTTGGAACCCAAACTATGAGATATTCACATTTATAAATAACATGACTAAGTTTCTTATATTTGCTCATAGTACAAATATAGGCATAGCCTTCAGAACATCACCACCAGCAAAGCAGGTCGTTTTATAAGATGAAATAAAAAATAAAATCTAAAGATATAGCAGTCATTAAAACCAAATACAGTTCAATGAAAGCCGTTTCAATACCTCTAATTAAAAAAGAATTACAGCATCGATCGTCTAACGAGTTAATGGAGCTTTGCCTGCGTTTAGCGCGATTTAAAAAAGAAAACAAAGAACTCCTTACCTATTTGTTATTTGAATCGGTAGATGAAAACAATTATATCGCCTCAGTAAAAACCTATATTGATGATGAATTTGATGCAATCAATATTAAAAGCTATTTTTACATTAGAAAAAGTGTTCAGAAAATTTTAAAGAATATCAAAAAATATATCCGTTATTCAAAAAAAAAGGAAACCGAAGTCCAACTTCTACTCTATTTCTGCGAGAAACTGAAAAATTTCTCACCCAGTATAAAATACAGTACACCATTACAAAACAGTTATAATAGACAGATTGCTTTAGTTAAAAAAACAATAGAAACATTACATGAAGATTTGCAATACGATTATAATTTAATGCTGGAGGATTTGCATCTGAGTAATCATGAAAATAATAAGCTTAATTGATTTCATTCTTACGAGAAATACAAAAACATTACAAAAATTACATTTAAAAATGAAAAAACTTAAAACCATACTCGCAACCATGTTAATTGCCCTCCTAATGTCCAGCTGTGCAACCGTTTTTGGCGGCAAAGTTAATTCGCACCAAAAAACCAAGCCCGCACCTGGCCAACAACAAAGGGATGTTAGAGTTGTTGCTTTAATCGCCAATATTCTTCTTTTTCCACCTGGTCTAATAGTCGATTTTGCTACAGGAGCCATTTATAAGCCTCAATAAGAGTGGAGCCATACTTTTAAAAAATGTTGCAAAATGGTGTGTATTCTAAAAACTGGTCTTAACATGAGTTAAAAGCCTTCTCACCATTAAAAGCTGTAAAATCATGTTTTAATGTAATAATCCATATATAAATTTATAAATTCGCACATTTAACACCACAAATCACATGGCATTGTTTGATTGCTGACTTCTATATTTTATATTTGCCGGCTTAATACATTTATAATTTATGAAGATTTCATACAACTGGTTAAAACAATTTATTAATACAGATTGGACTCCAGAACAAACTAGCGAACTCCTTACAGATTTAGGACTTGAAGTTGAAGGTGTTGAACAATACCAATCGGTTAAAGGTGGTCTAAAAGGTGTTGTAATTGGTGAAGTTTTAACTTGTATTAAACACCCTAATGCCGATAAATTAAAAATTACAACAGTTAATGTTGGTGGGGAGACGCCCTTACAAATTGTTTGTGGCGCACCAAATGTGTCAACCGGTCAAAAAGTACCTGTGGCCACAATTGGAACGACCTTATATACCGAAGAAGGCGAAGGCTGGACTATTAAAAAAGGTAAAATTAGAGGAGAAGAAAGCCATGGAATGATTTGCGCAGAAGACGAGTTAGGCCTAGGCAAATCGCATGAAGGCATCATGGTTTTAGATCCTTCAATTGCTGTGGGAACACCAGCCGCAGATCTATTTGATATTGAAAACGATCATGTTTTCGAAATTGGATTAACACCAAATAGGGCCGATGCCATGAGCCATTATGGTACAGCTCGAGATTTAAAAGCAGGTTTAATTCAAAAAGATATAAAACTAGAACTTATTACCCCATCGGTTAGCGCATTTCACATTGCAAGCCGAACGCTTATAATAGATATAGATGTTAAAGATAAAGAGTTAGCCCCGAGGTATTGCGGTTTAACCATATCTGGAATAAAGGTGATGGAATCGCCTAAGTGGTTACAAAACCGCCTAAAAGCCATTGGTTTAAGTCCGATTAATAATGTTGTAGATGCCACCAATTATGTGCTTCATGATTTAGGACAGCCCCTGCATGCTTTTGATGCTGCAAAAATTACTGGCAACAAAATAGAAGTTAAAACCTTAGATGCTGGTACTAAATTTACAACCTTAGATGGTGTTGAACGTGAATTACATGAAGATGATTTGATGATTTGCGATACCGAAAAACCCTTGTGTATCGCAGGTGTTTTTGGTGGACAGGATTCTGGTGTTACCGAAAGCACAACAAGTATTTTTTTAGAAAGTGCCTATTTCAACCCAGTTAGCATTCGTAAAACAGCTAAACGTCACAGTTTAAACACCGATGCATCATTTAGATTTGAACGCGGCGTAGACCCAAATATTACGCAATACGCCTTAAAACGTGCAGCCCTATTAATTAAAGAAATTGCAGGTGGTGAAATTTCTAGTAATCTCATTGATTTATACCCAAAAAAAATTGAAGACTTTCATGTGCGTTTAAGCTTCGCTAACGCCAAAAAACTTATTGGTGAAGAAATTCCAGAAGAAATTATAAAACGTATTTTAACTTCGTTAGATATAAAAATAAACAGCATTACCGAAACAGGATTAGGCCTAACCATTCCTTCATATAGAAACGATGTGCTTCGAGAAGCAGATATCATCGAAGAAATTTTACGCGTTTACGGTTATAATAATATTAAACCTATTAACAAGTTAAATGCTTCAATTTCGCGTTCTTCTCGTTTCGACGATCATAAAATTCAGAATATTATTGGCAACCAATTAGCCGCGCAGGGCTTTTATGAAATACTTACCAACTCCTTAACCAACCCCAATTATGTTGACTTAAGCGAGCAATTAAAAGCCTCTCATAATGTTGAAATGCTCAACCCTTTAAGTAGCGATTTATCGGTATTAAGACAATCCTTATTATTTTCTGGATTGGAGGCTATTGCGCATAATATTAATAGAAAACAGCAAGATTTAAAGCTTTTCGAATTCGGAAAGACCTACCATAATTACACCGATACTAGAGCTGAAAACAAACACCTAACACTTTTATTAACTGGAAATCAAGACAAAGAAAATTGGAACAGCCCCTCTAAAAAAAGTGATTTCTTTTTACTAAAAGGAAATGTTATTTCGGTATTAGAACGCCTAGGTTTATCTCAATATAACGAAGCACCAATAAAAAATGATTTGTTTAGTGAAGGTTTAAGCATATATTACAAAAAATCGAAGTTGGTAGATTTTGGAATCGTAAAAAAAACCATAGTAAAACATTTCGATATTTCTCAAGATGTGCTATTTGCCGATTTTAATTGGGATGTTATTTTAGAACTTGTAAAACATCACAGTATAGTATTTAAGCCTATTGCAAAATACCCAGAAACACGTCGAGATTTTGCTTTATTAATCGAAGATACAGTTACTTTCGAAGCGATTTATAAAATAGCAGTACAAACAGAAAAAAAGATACTTAAAAGCGTCAATTTATTTGATGTTTATCAAGGTGAGAATTTACCAAATGGTAAAAAAAGTTATGCGGTTAGCTTTGTTTTTCAAGACGAAAACAAGACACTTACCGATAAACAAATTGATAAGATTATGAATAAGCTAAAAGCTAATTTTGAAAATCAACTTGGCGCAGAATTAAGATAACGTATAATTGTCGTATAGTTTTAAAAAGCCAGCATATGTTGGCTTTTTTTATTCTTTAAAGTTTTCGTACCTTTAATTGTGAACTTAAAAACCAATTATAATGCAGGACTCAAATTATATAAAGATATTTACTGGAAATTTTATAACCGTACAACGTATGGTTACCGAGCTTGAAAACATCAATATAACGGCGGTAGTTAAAGACGAGTCGGAATCTGGTCGTTTAGCAGGCTTTGGAGCATCTATACAGGGGCAACAAGAGCTATTTGTGCATAAAGACGAGCTAGACAAAGCCATAGTAATTGTTGAAACTATAAATGCCAGTTTAAAGGCTTAAAGGCTTAGATCCAGATAAAAAAAATATAGTAACCTTTTACATTGAAACATCTCAATAGATAAGGTTACTATATTTTAGTTAATATATTTTAAAAATTATATACAGCGCTGTTAACTCATTTTAAACCGTTTGAACAGCATACATTTTGTTACGCAATTCTTTTATTTTTGGATCTTGCATATAGTCATCAAATGTCGTATATCTATCTATAACACCGTTTGGAGTTAGCTCTACTACTCTATTGGCAACGGTTTGGGCAAACTCATGATCGTGAGTTGTAAACAACACCGTACCCTTAAAAGTTTTAAGCGAGTTGTTAAAAGCCGTAATACTCTCCAAATCTAAATGGTTTGTCGGCTCGTCTAATTGTAACACATTCGCTCTAGTCATCATCATTCTAGAAAGCATACAACGCACTTTTTCGCCACCAGATAAGACAGACGATTTTTTAAAGGCTTCTTCTCCACTAAAAATCATTTTCCCTAAAAATCCGCGAATATTTACCTCTTCACGCTCTTCTTCGGTTTGTGCCCATTGGCGTAACCAATCGATTAAGGTTAAATCATTGTCGAAGTACTCACTATTATCAAGCGGTAAATAAGCCTGTGTGGTGGTTACACCCCAAGCAAATGAGCCCGCATCGGCTTTTTCCTTATTATTTAATATTTGATAAAAGGCTGTTGTTGCTCTAGAATCTCGAGAAAACACAACGACTTTATCGCCTTTATTTAAGTTAAGATCAATATCTTTAAATAATAACTCACCATCAATTGATGCTGTTAAACCATTAATATTTAAAATTTGATCTCCAGCCTCTCTATCCTGCTCAAAAATAATGGCTGGATAGCGTCTACTGGTACGCCTAATATCGGCAATATTTAATTTTTCAATCATCTTTTTTCTACTTGTAGCTTGTTTGCTTTTCGCAACATTAGCAGAAAAACGGCGTATAAATTCTTCCAGTTCTTTTTTCTTTTCTTCAGCCTTCTTGTTTTGTTGGGCATGCTGGCGAGCAGCTAATTGAGACGACTCATACCAGAAGGTATAATTACCTGAATAATGGTTAATTTTACCAAAATCAATATCAGAAATATGCGTACATACCGCATCTAAAAAGTGACGGTCGTGCGATACTACAATAACGCAATTATCGTAATTTGCTAAAAAATTCTCGAGCCATGAGATGGTTTCATAGTCCAAATCGTTCGTGGGCTCGTCCATAATAAGCACATCAGGATTTCCAAAAAGCGCTTGAGCTAACAACACACGTACCTTCTGCTTACCATCTAAATCTGCCATTAGGGTATGATGAAACTCTTCTTTAATACCTAAATTAGATAACATTGAAGCGGCAAGACTATCGGCATTCCAGCCATCCATCTCTTCAAATTTTACCTGAAGCTCGCCAATTTTTTCGGCATTCTCATCGGTATAATCTGCATAAAGCGCATCAATTTGAGTTTTTATTTCATACAAAGGTTTATTTCCCATTAAAATGGTTTCTAAAACCGTATGCTCGTCGTATAAGTTGTGGTTTTGCTCAAGCACAGACATGCGTTTTCCAGTCTCTAAAGAGACCTGGCCAGAAGTTGGTTCTAGCTTGCCAGAAATAATTTTTAGGAAGGTTGACTTTCCAGCCCCATTTGCGCCAATAATCCCATAGCAATTACCATTATTAAAAGTGGTATTTACTTCATCAAAAAGCACGCGCTTGCCGAATTGAACTGATAAGTTTGAAACTGATAACATAGTATTAAATATTTTTACGCAGAAATTTTATTTTTAAAAGCGATACTTGCGAATCGATATAATAATTAGGATTTACTCCTTGACATAAATCCTAAATAAAAGTTTTTGCAAAAGTAGAAAATTCAATCCGTAAGTCGAAACATCCTTAACTAATTTTTATGACATAAATCGAGTCTTTAACAGCCACAAAAACAACATTTAACAACGCCTTAACAACACTTATTAGTTACAAGCCATATTTTTGTTATGCATTAATTTTGTGCCTCAAACATGTTCTTGAATAATTGATATGAAATTTTATTATTTAGCACCACTTGTTATCTTCGTGTTATTAGGTTGTAAAAATGAAAACTTTACAGATAATGACCACTATGCCTATTTAGGTGGTGAAATTATTAATCCTAACAATAACTTTATTGTTCTGTCTAAATCTAAACAACTCATCGATACCATTAAACTCGATGGTAATAATAGGTTTACATACAAAGTATCGCCATTACAAACTGGACTTTACGCTTTTAAACATGGTGGGGAAACACAGATGGTTTTGTTAGAACCCAAGGACAGCGTTTTGCTTAGGTTAAATACAATTGAGTTTGATGAATCTTTAGTTTACACTGGAAAAGGCTCTAGAAAAAATAATTATTTGATTAATGAATTTCTTACAAACGAAAAAGAGGAGAAAAAAATCTTAAAATACTGCCAGTTAAGTGCTAACGAGTACGAAAAACAGTTGGATTCTATTAAAAATTACAAACTCGAGCAACTTCGTAAATTTAAAAACAGACATAAACCGTCTAAATTATTTAACAAAATTGCAAAAGCCAATATTGAGTATAACTACTATTTTAGCAAAGAAATATACCCTTTTGTGCATTATGGCAAAAACAAAAGCAACATTTTAGAATCTTTGCCAAAAGATTTTTATGCTTACCGTAAACACATAAATTACAACGATAGCTTTCTTAAAGATTACTTTGTTTACAACACGTTTTTACGTTGGAGTTTTAATAACATCGCACTTCAACAACATTACAAGCATGCCAAAAATGGAAATTTTAAAAGTTCGGATGCCTGTTATAATCTGGATCGACTTAAGCTTGTTGATAGCTTGATAAGCAGCACCACAACAAAAGAAGATTGGCTGCATTACTACACTATTGCTTACTTAAATAAAACCTCAAATACTAACGACAATAATGCCATTCTTGATTTTTACACTGGTAAAAGCACGAATACCGCAAGGAAAGCTATGGTTTCGAGTTATGCGAGCGCTTTAAGCAAATTAAAAAAGGGAGCCATCTTTCCAGAAGTAGAACTCACCGATTCAAATAATTCTGATACTGCAGTAGCGTCTATTATTAACTCGGCTACCGTTATTTCTTTTTGGTCGCAATCGTATTACGAACATTTTAAAGAAAGTCAATACAAAATTAATGAGTTGCGCCTTAAATATCCAGAAATTAAATTTGTTTCAATTAATATAGACGATAATGGCCTAGATGCTGCCTTAACCGCATTAAAACAAAACAATTTTTCATATAACAACCAATACCAATTAAAACATGCCGAAGCCTCGAAAAAAGTATTAGCAATTTACCCCATGACTAAGGCTTTCATTATCGATAAAAACCAAAGGATAATTAACGGTAAAGCGAATATTTTTGCTCGACATTTCGAGGAAGAACTGCTAGCCCTTATAAACAACTAAAAAAGCCTTACCCTATTTAATAGGTGTAAGGCTTTTAAACTTTAAAAGTTAACTCTAGCTCTAGTTTCCTTTTTTATAATCTTCTATAAATTTCGCTAAACCAATATCGGTTAACGGATGCTTTAATAAACCTTCAATAGAACTTAATGGCCCCGTCATAACATCGGCACCCAATTTTGCACAGTCTACCACATGCATCGTATGACGCACAGAAGCTGCTAAAATTTCAGTATCGAAGTCATAATTATCAAAAACCTGTCTAATCTCTGCAATTAAGTTCAATCCATCGGTAGAAATATCGTCTAAACGACCAATAAAAGGTGACACGTAAGTCGCTCCTGCTTTAGCTGCCAATAGAGCTTGTCCTACCGAAAAAACCAAGGTTACATTCGTTTTAATGCCCTTTTCTGAAAAATATTTACACGCTTTAATACCATCTTTAATCATGGGTAGCTTAATAACAATTTGGTCGTGCAATTCGGCTAAAGCTTCTCCTTCTCTAACCATACCTTCAAAATCTGTAGAAATAACTTCGGCACTAACATCACCCTCAACAATGTTACAAATAGCAAGGTAATGCTTTAAAATGTTGTCATGTCCCGTAATACCTTCTTTTGCCATTAACGACGGGTTGGTTGTTACACCATCAAGCACACCAAGGTCTTGTGCTTCTTTAATCTGATTAAGATTTGCTGTGTCAATAAAAAATTTCATTATTATTAATTTAATTGTGTTTAATCGTTTTTGGGCGTTACGCTTATACCTTTTTATAAGGTAAAAGCGTCAGGCTATACGCTATATCTTTTTAGTGCCTATATTTTTATGTTTAAACAAGCATCGTGTTTTAATCGCTTAAATACACTATAATTATAAACTTAAACGAGCACAAAAAAGGATGCCGCTACTATCCTTAACGCGAGGCAAATTTACAACTTTTAAAATGCTAAAAACTTCTTTTTAGTATCGCAACCATAGGCATTTAATTCTATTTTTAAATTTTAGCGCTGTAATTTATATGGTTTATAAGATTTCCTTTACAGTTCGATAAAAAAAAATTAAGCTTTAATACTTTACATAATCTACAATTTCCAAACCATAACCTACTAAGCCCACACGTTTAGTTTGCTCGGTATTCGATATTAAACGCAATTTATGAATATTTAAATCGTGTAAAATTTGAGCGCCAATACCAAAATCGCGATTGTCCATAGTTTTCTTTGGTGCTTTACAAATTTTATTTGGTTCTTGGTTTTCTTTTAAATAAAATAGGCGTTTTAAAACATTAAAAGATTGCGATTCTTGATTAATAAAAATAACAGCGCCTTGACCTTCCTTGTTTATTAAGTTAAACATTCTTTCTAATCGAATTTCTACATTATTGGTTAGGGTTCCTAAAATATCGTTATTTACAAGAGTCGAATTAATTCTAGTGAGTACAGCCTCATTATCCTTCCATTGGCCTTTTGTTAGGGCGATATGCACTTGGTTGTTCGTAGTTTGCTCGTAAGCTCTTAACCTAAAACTTCCAAAGCGGGTCTCGATTTGAAAATCTTCTTTTTTATCGATTAAAGAATCGTGCTGCATTCTGTAGGCGACTAAATCTTCAATAGATACAATTTTTAAATCAAATTTTTTGGCCACTTCTATAAGTTCGGGTAAGCGAGCCATCGATCCATCATCATTCATAATTTCAACAATAACCCCTGCTGGTTCTAATCCTGCTAAACGTGCAAAATCGATGGCAGCTTCGGTATGTCCCGTACGGCGTAAAACACCGCCTTCTTTGGCTACCAACGGAAATATGTGTCCTGGTCTACCCAAATCAACGGGTTTTGTGTTAGGGTCTATTAAAGCTTGAACCGTTTTTGCTCTATCGCTAGCAGAAATACCAGTTGTAACCCCATGTCCCTTTAAATCTACCGAAACTGTAAAAGCGGTTTCCATAGGATCGGTATTATTATGCACCATCATATTAAGCTCTAAGTCTTTGCATCTTTTCTCGGTAAGTGGTGTGCAAATCAAGCCTCTACCATGGGTAGCCATAAAGTTAATCATATCAGGCGTGACCTTATTGGCAGCAGCAACAAAATCGCCTTCATTCTCCCGATTTTCGTCGTCTACAACAATAATCACTTTACCAGCCCTTATATCTTCTATCGCTTCATGAATGGTGTTAAGTTTAAAATCGGAATTATTATTGGTAATAGGTTTTACTGTCATCATTTAAAGGTGTTATTTATTTTAAATTTAGCAAACAATTTTGTTTTAAATCCGCTTTAATTTTAACATTTAAAAAAGGATAAACTATAGGATATAATGGCACACTTAGAATTAAAAGCGCCAGTTTTGGTTTTTTGTCCGTTTTATTTATATGAGTATAAAAACGACTTAAATTAAGAATAGATCTTATGTAATAAATTAGAAACAACACCAAACTCAGGCCAGATATTTGAATTGAAAGGGCTTGCAAAGAAGGCAGTTTGTTGTTTTTAAACACAAAAAACAAGAGCAATAATAAAATGGTAATCCCATAAAAAACAAGGGCTAATTTTGATTGCACTTGGTATTTTTTTGAAAGCCTCTGTGAGGTGTCGTATGTTTTATTTATTAATACACCTTGAGCCCTTAAATCATCACTTGAAATCCCTTTTAAACGCAATACTTTTATGGCTTCGTATCTCGTGTTTTGGTGATGACCTAGCGCTTTATCATTTTTTACAATTTCAATTAACTCCTCTTCTGTTTGCGATTCTAGAAATTTATAATTAGTGCTATTTTTAGCTTTAATACGGAGAACCTTTTTAAGGGGTTCTACAATATTCCCAAATTCAAACAAGCTTTTGTCTTCTGTGGCTCTTTTGGTTAAAATAACGCCTAAAGGCAACATAACAAGCGTTGAGAACCAACTGGCTAATATAGGATTAAAATTGCCACTTTTAGCGCTGTTTAAAGCAAAAATACCTATAAAATGGTAAGTGAGAAATAAGACTATGGCTATGACCATTGGTAACCCAATGCCACCTTTTCTTATAAGTGCGCCCAGCGGTGCGCCCACAAAAAACAAAATAACACAGGCAAAGCCTAGCGCTAATTTCTCATGAAAAGATATAATATGTTTATTGTAATTAATTTTTGCTAATTTTTGCTCTGTTTGCTTAGCTTCAATAATTTGCTTTGTACTTTTTATATTTCTTAAAGCCAAATCGAGGAGCTGGGATTTGTTTTCATTTTCAAATAAATCCAATATTTCACCCGTGTAAATAGAATCGGTTTTGGGTTGCACATCGCTTTTAACTGGAGCAGGTATAAGTTTATCAAGTCTGGCTATATTACTACGTTGGTATAGGTTATTAGACAATACTTGGTGGGCTTTATTACGTTTTTGAGTAAGCGAGTCGATAGTGTAATTTAATCTGCTTAAATTAAGCATATTGTGCCGGTCTGAATAAGACTTATCGTCAATATCAACATTATCGCCCAATTGAGAAAGATCGATATTAATCGTGTATTTTTCAAAAGCACTTTTAACAAAAGGCTTCTTGTTTCGCTCTTTTATTTTTTTGCGATGAATATCATTATAATAATGACCATCCAACAAAATTAATTTTAAAACATTAGATGACTCCTCACCAACAAGCTCTCCAGACACCGATTTTATCGTTGTTGCATTGGTGCGTTGGTTCGGGCTTTTTATTCGAATTATAACATCGTTAAGATACTGCCCCCTATCGCCACTTTTACTGGCAAACTTGATATTATAGTTGCCAACTTGGTTAAATTGCCCAGTAGCTAAGGCCATTGCAGGTTTAAGCTTAGCTATATTTTTACGTAAATTAAGCGAATTATATTCTGCCCATGGAATAACGTTATTAGAAAATAAAAATGTCGTGAAACCTAAAATTACTATAAACACCGTTAATCCCGACATAGCACGTTGTAATGAGATCCCCGTAGATTTCATGGCTGCAAACTCATAATTCTCGGCAAAACTACCAAAAACCATAATGGACGATAACAAAATAGTAAGTGGTATTACCAAAGGTATTAACTTTGGCATAAAGTAAATTAAGAACTTAAAAACAACAACAATATCTAAATCCTTTCCTGCCAGTTCTTTGATATAAAGCCAAATGGTTTGTAATACAAAAATAAGCATGAGTATTACAAATACACTAAGAAACGTTCTAAGGTATGTAGTTAGGATGTAACGGTCTAATATTTTCACAAAGATTAGCTAGTCTAATTTATTGATATAATAATCGCTGTACTTATTCGCATCAAAGGTAAATAAGGTTTTCGATAAAGGGGTGTTTGTTTTAAAGGAAATCACCGTAAGTGTGGTTTTTGTACCATTTTTACCGATTTGAATTAGGTTGTAAATATGCTTGGTTTGTTTATCGATACCCAAGAGGATGTGTTTAATTTCAGAATTTGTGTCGATAGGTGTTAATTTAACATATTGAACTTTTCTGCCTTTTATATTTTGTTCAATATCCAGAGCATAGGTGTATCCGTCTTCATAAAAAGATAGCATTTCACTTGGTGTGATATTATCATCGGTATCGTTTTGATGAGACGAAACACTAACTTCTTCATCTTCAGGACTTATACTATAGGTGGTTTTACCATCAAATAATCTTGTGATGCCGAGGATGTTTAATCGGTATTTCTCACCCTCCATAACAACATCACCACGTGTTTCTTGTTTTATATTTTCGGAGGTGTTTTCTAAAACATACTTAAAATCGATTGAAATATTATCGTAGCTTTTTACTTTAGCCGACACTTCTTCTAATAAGGTTTTTCCACCGTTTTGAGAAATAGCACTTACAGAAAGCATAATTAATAAAACACTTATAACTTTTTTCATTTTATCTGTTTTTTTTACTTCCGCTTAAGCGGAAATTCTATTCATTTATATTTCGTTTTCTAAATGTTGATCGAGCGCAATTAAATCGGGGATTAAAACTTGTCGAGCTTTACTACCTTCAAACTGCCCCACTATACCTGCGGCTTCTAATTGATCTATTATTCGACCAGCTCTATTGTAGCCCAACTTTAACTTGCGCTGCAATAAAGACGCAGAGCCTTGCTGTGCTGTTACAATAACAATGGCAGCGTCTTTAAATAGTTTATCCCGATCGGAGATATCTACATCAAGACTTGTGCCACTTTCTTCTCCCACATACTCGGGCAATAAATGTGCATCTGGATATGCTTTTTGCGATCCAATAAATTCGGTTATGCGTTCCACTTCAGGTGTATCAACAAATGCACATTGTACGCGAATAACATCGTTGCCCTGGGTAAATAACATATCACCGCGACCAATAAGTTGGTCTGCCCCAGAGGTGTCTAAAATGGTTCGCGAATCTATCTTACTGGTTACCCTAAAGGCTATTCGAGCAGGGAAATTTGCTTTAATAATACCGGTAATAACATTAACCGAAGGTCTTTGAGTTGCAATAATTAAATGAATACCAATGGCACGTGCTAATTGAGCTAGTCGAGCAATTGGTGTCTCTACCTCTTTACCGGCAGTCATGATTAGATCGGCAAACTCATCGACCACCAACACGATATACGGTAAGAATTGATGCCCTTCATTCGGGTTTAATTTTCTCGCCTTAAATTTTACGTTATACTCTGCAATGTTTCTACATAACGCATTTTTAAGCAATTCATAGCGATTATCCATCTCAATACACAAAGAGTTTAGGGTATTGATTACTTTGGTATTGTCTGTTATAATCGCCTCTTCGCTGTCTGGTAATTTTGCTAAATAATGTCGTTCAATTTTATTAAAAAGTGTGAGTTCCACTTTTTTAGGATCGACTAAAACAAACTTTACTTCAGCCGGATGCTTTTTGTATAATAATGAGGTTAAAACAGCATTTAAACCAACCGATTTACCTTGACCTGTTGCCCCTGCCATAAGTAAATGAGGCATTTTTGCAAGATCTACAACAAAAGTTTCATTACTAATAGTCTTACCTAAGGCAACTGGTAATTGCATTTCTGAGGTTTGAAACTTTTTTGATGCAATAACCGAACGCATAGAAACAATAGTTGCATTTTTATTTGGCACCTCTATACCAATGGTACCCTTTCCTGGAATGGGTGCAATAATTCTAATGCCTAGTGCAGATAGCGACAACGCAATATCGTCTTCTAAATTTTTAATTTTAGAGATGCGTACACCAGCCTCAGGTACAATTTCGTAAAGTGTAACGGTTGGTCCAATTGTAGCTTTTATACTTGCAATTCCAATTTTGTAATTACTTAGAGTTTCTACAATTTTATTTTTGTTTTCTTCAAGCTCCTCCTGATTAATTGTAATGCCCTCGGTGTCGTATTTTTTTAGAAGATCGATTGTAGGAAATTGATAATTACTCAAATCTAGCGTGGGATCGAACTGCCCAAAATCTTCTACTAATTTATTTGCTAAATTATCGGTTTCAGATTGTTCTTCAACCACTTTTTCTACCTTCATTTCGACATCTGTCTCCTGCTCTTCATCGGCAATTTTAACCTCCAATGGGGTTATGCTTTCCGATGGCGGCTCTTGCTTTACAACAGAATCATTCTCCTCTAAATCTATATTATAAGCGGTTTTTATAACTTCAGCTTCTTCGGCTAGATTATTATCTAAGGGAGCAGAAAAGCCTTTGTCGGCCTGAGAAAACTCGTCTTTTATATCCTTTTTAGTAGTTTTAAAAACATTTAAAATCCCTTGAAACGTCAACTTAAAACGAATGGCTAAATAAGTAATGAGACCAAATAGTAACAGTAGTATAACACCAGTTTTACCGATGTAGACTTGAAGAAATGTGTTTATTTCGAAACCTATTGTGCCACCTAAAATATCATTTTTGTCTCCAAAAAAACCAAAAAGTATAGAAATCCAGATAATAATCAATAGACCCCAAAACCAATGTTTACGAATTTTGGTCTTCGAGATATCTAAAAGCACGTAAACACCCGAAATAAAAAATAATCCAGCAAATATAAATGATGCGACTCCAAAGCCACGCTGTATAAACAAATCACTTAACCAAGCGCCTACCTTACTTAACCAGTTTTGTGTTTCAACTTCTCTATTGGTAAAAGCAGATAAACTACTTTGATCTGCTTTTCCTGTAAAGAAAAAAGAGATAAACGACATACATAAAACAATACCGATTATCACCAAGAAGCTGCCCAGAATAAGTTTTTGTTGACTAGACAACTTAAAAGCCGGTTTTTTAACTTTTGTTTTTGTTGACTTACCAATATTTGATTTTTTTTTCGCCATATTTACTTTCCGCCTAAACGAAACTAATTTAAAACTAAAGTTGAGTAAAAAAAATAACTCGACAAAAATACAAATTACTAACGTTTATCCTAAGCGTAATCGTATATTAAAAAATCTTAGGCGTGTAAATTAGAATCCCTATTATTACGGCGAAGATTCCAGCAATAAAAACGGCACCCGCAGCAATATCTTTTATTAAGCCAATTTTTTCATGATATTCTGGGTGGACAAAATCGGCGATTTTCTCAATAGCGGTATTAAGGCCTTCAACACTCATTACTAGACCAATAGCCAAACACTGAACCATCCATTCGGTCATAGAAATACGGTAATAAAATCCTGCAATCGTTACAAGTACTCCCAAAAAAAATTGAACTTTTATACTAGACTCTGTTTTTAGAAGCAGCATTGCCCCCTTGAAGGCGTAGCTCACACTTTTTATACGATTTAATAAAAGCGACTCTTTTTTAGGCATTTATAACGGCTTCTAAGGCTGCTTTATAATCTGGTTCGTCTACAATTTCGCCTACCTGCTCGATGTACTTTACAGTTTGATTCTCATCCAGTACAACGACGCAACGAGAATGCAGACCTTCCAAGGGGCCGTCGGTTATATTTAAGCCATAAGTTTCACCAAAATTTCCAGCTTTAAAATCTGATAAACCTATAACGTTTTCTAAACCCTCAGCACCACAAAAACGAGCATGTGCAAACGGTAAATCGCGCGAAATACAAAGTACTTTAGTGTTTTTTAATGCACTGGCTTCTTTATTAAACTGTCTTACCGATTGCGCACAGGTATCGGTATCAATACTCGGAAAGATATTTAAAACTACTTTTTCGCCTTTAAAATCGTTTAGTGTTTTAGCAGATAAATCGGTTGCTATTAATGAAAAATCTGGAGCTTTTGCGCCTACCTCTGGTAAGTTTCCAGAAGTATGTATCGTGTTTCCTTTTAATGTAATTGTTGCCATTTTTAAGATGTATTTCTGTTAAACTTTAAAAATATGAATATTTTAGCGCTTTTCCATTTATTATGAGTAAAATAATGTCAATAAAAAAAACGCTTTATCTATTTTAGTAAGACAAAGCGCTTTTATGTTTTATTGTCATATTTATTAACTATCAATAGATCCTAAAACACGTGTCATAAAATTATTTAAAGCTTCTTTTTGAGGCGTGCCTTCCTTTACCATTTTATGGACTTCAATAGCGCCATACATATTGGATATAAGCTCACCAATAACATCTAATTCTTCATCTTTTAAAGAAGGAACTTCCGTTAAAGCTTCTAGGGTTTCAATAGTCTCTATTACAAAATCTTCATCGTTTTCTTCAATGAATTTTGTTAAGTGTTTAATTACGGGTAACTTCATTGTGTTGTTTATCTTCCTAAATTTGGAAAATATGCATTTAAATTATTTATACTAGACAACTTCGGCAACAAGCTCTTTTAAAACTTCAAATTTATTAGTCTGAACTTGATTTACGAATTCACCCCCTTTAAAAACAGCAAACGTCGGTAAATTATCTACAGTTGCTAATTTTCTAGATTCTGGAAATTTTTCTGAATCTACAATCACAAAAGAAGCGCCCTCATGCTCTGAAGCTAATTTTTTAAACTTTGGTTTCATTATACGACAATTTCCACACCAAGTTGCAGAATATTGCACAATTACGGTATTGTTATTTGAAACAACTTCTTTTAAATTATCCTGATCTAATTCTTGTATCATAAATTTATAATTAAATTAAATAAACCTGTAAATAATTTCTTTACAGGCCTATTTATATTTTTAGTTCATGGCCAAATATTCGGCGGTTGCTTTTACGCTAGCAGTCATGGCCTCTTTTCCTTCTTCCCAGTTTGCAGGACAAACTTCGCCTTTTTCTTGAACATGAGTTAAAGCGTCTACTAAACGAATGTATTCTCCTACATTTCGCCCAATTGGCATATTGTTAATACTTTCGTGTTGTACAATTCCCTCTTCGTCAATAATATAAGTAGCGCGATAGGTCACATTATCCCCTTCAACTTGAACTGTTCCAGTTTCTTCATTGTAAGTCTCGTTAGATATATCTAAAATACCCAAAACACTAGACAGGTTTCTATTGCTATCGGCTAGAATCGGGTAAGTAACCCCTTCTATACCACCATTTTCTTTTGGTGTACTCAACCAAGCGAAATGCACCTCTGGCGTATCACAAGAAGCACCAATAAGTATCGTGTTACGTTTTTCGAATTCTGCTATAGCGGCTTGAAAAGCATGTAATTCTGTTGGGCACACAAATGTGAAATCTTTTGGATACCAAAACAATACCACTTTTTTGTTTTTGTTCACCGCTTCTTCTAAAACATTGATTTTAAAAGTGTCGCCCATTTCGTTCATGGCGTCGACATTTAAATCTGGAAATTTTTTACCTACAAATGACATGTGGAATATTAATTTAAAGTTAGTAATATTTTTTCGATGCGAAGATACTATAGCATACCAGATCACATAAGAAATAAAATTTAAATTTCTTATCTGTGTATAGATTTTAGTTATATTGAAATAACGCCCTAATTTTTATTTATTATTTGATTTTAGCTGCTTTATTTTTATTGTGAAAGCCGCTACAAGCAAGGTTATAATAGGACTAAAAATACTAAAAAAGGCAAAAGGAATATATGCTGTGGCTCCAGCATAACCAAAAAGTACTTTTGAATGGTAAGCCCCACAGGTGTTCCATGGAATAAGCACCGAGGTCACTGTTCCAGAATCTTCTAGGGTTCTGCTTAAATTCTCTGGCGCCAAGCCCTTATCTTCGTAGGCTTGTTTAAACATTTTTCCAGGCACAACTATAGCAAGATATTGATCTGATGCAGTTAAATTAAGTGCTAAGCAACTTGCTACAGTGCTGGCAAATAAACCAAATGTAGAGGTAGCTATTTTTAATAATGAGGTTGTTATTCGAGACAATGCACCAATAGCCTCCATAATGCCTCCAAAAACCATGGCGCAAATAATAAGCCAAATCGTGCTTAACATCCCTTTCATACCTCCTGCTGTAAATAAATCGTTAAGTTCTGTACTGGTAGTTGTTATCGCCGTATCGACAGTGATAGCCTGCATTACACCTTTATAAGCCGTGTGTAAATTCAAGGTTTCCGCTCCAGCAATGTTTGCAACAATATTTGGCTGAGCTATAATAGCAGCAACCCCACCAAAAATGGCGCCTAACAAAAGAGCGATTAAAGGCGGTTTTTTCTTGACAATTAAATAAATAACAGCAGCTGGAACTACAAATAACCAGGGACTAATATTAAATGCCCCTTCGATAGCTTCTAATTTATCTTGAATTATTGGTGCCCCTACAGTATCAATATTTAACCCAATTATTACAAAAATAAGAAGAGTAATAACCACGGTTGGAACTGTCGTTATAGTCATGTATTTAATATGCGAAAACAATTCGCTTCCAGCCATAGCAGCTGCTAAATTAGTAGTATCACTTAAAGGTGACATTTTATCACCAAAAATAAGCTCCCGAAAGTACTGCTCCAGCGGTCATTCCAATCGATATCCCCAAAGTTTCACCAATACCAACCAAGGCTATACCCACAGTGGCCGATGTGGTCCAAGAACTTCCAGTGGCCACAGAAATAATAGCACAAATAATAACACAGGCCGCTAAAAATATGGTTGGATTAAGTATTTGCAAACCGTAATAAATCATGGTTGGAATAATACCGCTTATCAACCATGTGCCAGCCAATGCACCAACCATTAACAAAATTAAGATCGCCCCTGAAGTCGATTTTATATTTTCTGCAACTTCAGCAATCATGCGATCATGAGAAACTTTATTTCTATAGCCAACCATAGCTGCAACTGCACCTCCAAGCAACAGTATAAATTGATTACTACCCCCTAAAGCTTCGTCTCCAAAAATAAATATGTTATAAGCTAACATACCCACAAGAGCAAACACGGGTATTAAGGCTTCCCAAATACTTAACTCTTTGTTAGTGATAATGTTTTTTTCATCTTGACCCTTTGCTTCTGGAATATTATCGTATTCTTGCATCTATTTAATTTTGTTTGCGTAATGTTACAATTTTAACAGCATGTACACAAGTAGAAATAGTATTGTATCTTAAGAAGACGTTCATTTTTTGTGAATTTGTTTCTAATAGAAGCTATTACGCTTGTATAATAGATAACTCGAGCATACAGGTCTTCATCATTTTATAGGTACGTTCAATATCGGCATCCAAGCCAATAGAAAAACGAATTAACCCCGGACTTAAACCCATTTCCTCTTGCTCGTCGTCTGGTATTTCTGAAGACGTAGAGCTTCCTGATGCAGAAAATAAAGTTTTATAAAAACCGAGACTTACGGCCAAATACCCAATGTTTCGCTTTTGCATTAACTCCATAAGCGCATTAGCTTTCTCTTGGGTTCCCACATCAATAGTTAGCATACCACCAAAACCATATTTTGTATTCATAAGCGATTTAAACAATTGATGCGAAGGATGAGATTGTAAACCAGGATACACCGTTTTTAAGCCATCGGCTTCAAATTTTTCAGCTAAAAAAGCAGCATTAAAACTGTGTTGCTGCATTCTAATATGTAACGTTCTAAGATTTTTTAAAATCGAGGCAGCGCGAAAACTATCCAATGTAGAACCTAAAAGCATAGCAGCGCCATGGTTTATATTTCGTAAATCGTCGATAAATTCTTGAGTGCCACAAACCACACCTCCAACAGCATCGCTAGAGCCGTTTATAAACTTCGTTAAACTATGAATAACCACATCTGCACCCAAAACAGCGGGAGAAATTGATAACGGCGAAAACGTATTATCAACGACCAATTTTAAATGGTGTTTTTTGGCCAGTTTCGACAAGGCTGTAATATCTGCAACCTCCAAGAGTGGATTGCTAACCGATTCGCAATACAAAATCTTCGTGTTTTTTGTAATAGCAGCTTCAACAGCCTCTAATTTTGTAATATCCACAAAGCTGGTTTCAACTCTAAAACGGGGTGCGAAATTTTTTAAAAAAGCATAGGTACCACCATAAATTGTTCTACTTGAAACAATATGATCGCCAGCAGCGCAACACTGCAATAAAACCTGAGTTATAGCCCCCATACCCGAAGCAGAAACATTTGCAGTTTCTGTATTTTCCATAACTGCTAAAGCCTTTTCTAAATACAGGTTTGAGGGTGTAGAATGTCGGGAATATAAATAACAACCCTCTGTATTACCCTCAAAAGTATCAAGCATCGATTTTGCCGATAAGAATGTATAGGTTGATGAGTCTGATATGGAAGGATTTACCCCTCCAAATTCGCCAAAATACTGTAAATCTTGAATGTGATTAGCAGGTTTAAAAGCCATAATGATATATTTTTACCTCAAAAATGATCATTTTTAGACTAAAATACAATAGAAGTAGTTATTATCAGAAAATAAATCTAAATAAATTCTTATTCATAGATTTTATGTTTAAATTACAGACCATATAGCGTTTAATTATGAAAATTTTTCGAAAATGACCTTTGATGATATCGATAAAAAAATACTATTTTACTTACAAGAAGATAGTAAACAGACTAATAAAGCCCTTTCCAATAAATTAAACTTATCGGTTACGGCGGTTTACGAACGCATTAAAAAGCTTGAAAAAGAAGGCTGTATAGACAAGTATGTTGCTCTAGTAAATAAACAAAAAATTGATAGAAATTTTCTTGTGTTTTGTCATGTAAGACTAGAAAAACATAGTCAAGACTACGTGATAAGTTTTGAAAAAGAAGTTAAGCTTTTACCCGAAGTTTTAGAGTGCCATCATATAAGTGGCGACTACGACTATTTACTAAAAGTACTCGTTAAAGACATGGCGGCTTTTAGAGAGTTTATGGTAAAAAAGTTAACAACCATTAATCACATTGGCAGTACACACAGTATGTTTGTTATAAACGAAGTAAAACACAGTACAGCTCTTAATTTTTAATCTCGCTAATGGCAGCTTTAAACTCCTCCCAGTTTATATAACCATCGTTATCTTTATCGTAACCTTCAATAAGTTTAGACGATACTAATCCTCGAATAAAACCATTAATTTCAGCTTCTTTAAGTAGATTTTTCACCTCTTTTTTCGACAATTTTCCATCTCCATTCTCATCGAAAAAACGAAAAGCATCTTCTGGTGTTTTAAAATGATGTGTAATAAGGATTTGTACTTTTTTTAGAATTTCGTCTTTTGTTGACATATAGATGGTTTTATGTTAAAAAACGAAATTATAAAAATTTATGAATTATACGAAATTTTTTACGCTCGCGTGTTGTAATTTTCTAGGCTATTTATGTCAAGAAATTATTATTATTGAGATTAACCATATAAACTGTAATACTCGACTTGCCTCACATTAAGTTTTCTGTTTTTTCTTTTTTGCTGCTGGAAACAATATATTATTTAAAATAAGTCGGTAGCCTGGAGAGGTGGGATGTAATTGCAATTCGGTTTTGGGGTCTCCTACTCTATGCTGGTAATCTTCTGGATCGTGACCACCATAAAAAGTAAAAAAACCTTTTCCTTTAATTCCATGAATATACTTGGCCTCGCCATTCGATTTGTTTTCGCCCATAACCAATACACTAGATTTTATTTCGTCTCTTGTAAAAGCCGTTGTTTGTCCCATGAACCCTTTAACCAAGGCGGTGTGGTTTTGACATAACATGGTTGGAATAGGATCCCATTTAGCAGAAAACTCCATGAGTGAAAAATAATCGGTAGTTTTAGGAATTCTTCGCTTACTGGTCATATCTATTGAAGAAAACTCGTAAACATTCGGACTTCTTTCTAAAGTGAAATTTGTAAACGCAAAAGTTTTACTGTAATCTATTTTATTTTGATAAGCTGGGGTGCTACCGTCGCCATCAAACATCGGTTCACAAATATCAATACCCTCGGCAGCTAAGGCAATATCAAAACTATCTGTGGCGCTGCACATCGCGAACATAAAACCACCACCAATTACATAATCCCTAATTTTTAAGGCCACTGCCAGTTTGGCTTGAGAGACTTTAGAAAAACCGAGTTTGTTTGCTAAAGCTTCCGCCTCTTTTTTTTCTTCGATATACCAGCTAGCGGCTTTATAGGCCGAATAAAATTTACCAAACTGTCCTGTAAAATCCTCATGGTGCAAATGCAACCAATCGTATAATAACAAGTGATCATTTAGCACCTCTTCATCGTAAACTGTTTTGTATGGTATCTCGGCATATTCTAAAACCAAAGTTACAGCATCGTCCCAAGGCTGTTTTCCAGAAGGGCTGTAAACTGCAATTTTAGGAGCTTTCTCTAAAATTACAGCTTCCATATTTTTACTGGGACTACTAATTTCTTTTAAAATAAGCTCTGCTTTCGGTGTTGAAATGATTTCGAATGAAACTCCTCGTATTTGACATTCTCGCTGGATACTTTCGGTATTCGGTAACAAAAAAGAACCCCCGCGATAATTAAGCAGCCATTTAACTTTTAAATCTTTATCGAGCGTCCAAAACGTTATACCATAAGCTTTCAAGTGATTTTTTTGATGCTCGGCATCCATGGGAATAAGAATGTAGGAGGCATAGGATTTAAACCCTAAAACGATCAACAGTAGCGTAAAAAATATCTTCTTCAAAATTGGGTTTCACTTATTTTTGAAATTTCTTGCTTGGCTTGAAATAACAATTTATGATTTAACACCGAAAGATACTTAAAAATTATTCTTTTCTAACGATTGATCCAAATTTAGTACAGCGTTAACCTGTTTATCTGGTAGAAAAAATTAACTTAAAACGGAACATCATCATCTTCACCATTAAACGAGCTGCCAAAAGCTTGGTCTGGACTCGCTTTAAAACTATCTGTTTGGAAACCATCGTCATTTGCAGCCGCATTCATTTTAGAATGAAACTCAAAAGGAGAATCAAAGTCATCTAAATTATCAAACTTACCTAAATTTCCAATAAACTTCAATCTAATATTTTCCAAACCACCATTACGATGCTTGGCTATAATAAATTCGGCTTGACCTTCGGTAGGTGAGCGTTCATCGTCATCCCACTCATCAATTTTATAATATTCTGGTCTGTAAATAAACGATACAATATCGGCATCCTGTTCTATCGCACCAGATTCACGTAAATCTGATAAAAGAGGTCTTTTACTACCGCCACGTGTTTCTACGGCACGCGATAATTGAGATAATGCAATTACTGGAACATTTAATTCTTTAGCTAAAGCTTTAAGATTTCGAGAAATCATCGAGATCTCTTGTTCACGGTTTCCTGCATGGCTACTCCCTCCCGTCATAAGTTGCAAATAATCGATCATGATTAGTTTTATCCCGTGCTGCGAAGACAAACGTCGTGCTTTAGCACGTAAATCGAAAATTGAAAGTGATGGAGTATCGTCAATAAATAAAGGTGCTTTTTCTAAGCCTTTAACTTTTACATTAAGCTGCTCCCACTCGTGCTTTTCTAATTTTCCGGTACGTAATTTCTCTGAAGACAAGCCTGTTTCACTAGAAATTAAACGTGTTATTAATTGTACAGATGCCATTTCTAAGGAAAAAAAAGCAACTGGTATATTTTGATCTACGGCAATGTTTCGCGCCATAGACAAGGTTAAGGCCGTTTTACCCATACCAGGTCGAGCAGCCACTATAATTAAATCTGAAGGCTGCCAACCAGAGGTTAATTTATCGAGTCTATTAAAACCTGTTGGAATACCACTCAAGCCTTCTTTATTAGAAATCTCTTCAATTTTCTTTTTAGCTTGTATAACGAGTTCTTGTGCCGTTTCGCTTGATTTTTTTATATTCCCCTGAGTAACCTCGTATAATTTAGACTCGGCCTTGTCTAATAAATCAAAAACATCTTTTGTTTCATCGTATGAATCCTCTATAATTTCGTTGGAAATTTTTATGAGACTACGCTGAATAAATTTTTGCAAAATAATACGTGCATGAAACTCAATATGTGCCGAAGAAGATACTTTTTGAGTTAAAGATATTAAATAGAAATCGCCACCTGCTAATTCTAGTTTTGAATTCTTCTTTAACTGTGTAGAAACGGTTAATAAGTCTACTGGCTCACTGTTTTCGAACAATTGAAAAATAGCTTCAAAAATATATTGATGCGATTCTTTGTAAAAGGCTTCGGGGCTTAAAATATCAATTACCTCGTCGACGCCTTTTTTATCAATCATCATGGCACCAAGAACAACCTCCTCTAAATCAAGAGCTTGAGGCGGTATTTTTCCTTTCTCAAGACTTATAATAGTACTTTTATCGACTTTGTATCCTTGGATCTGTTTGGGTTGTTTCATGATTACAAAAGTAATTAAAATGCTCGTGTTTATCTAGTCAAAATGAATTTGTGTTATCAACTTAAAGTTAACAAATTAATTGTTAATAACTTAATTATATTGTGAATAAGCACAAAAAAATCTGAAGCTCCTAACTTCAGATTTCAAGGTCTTGCGCCATCAAAAGGATTACCCTTTATAAACTCCCATTTCTAAATATTTATCCATTCGCTTTGAAACCAAATCTGTTGGTGATAAGTTTTTTAAGGTCTCGTAAGTTTTTACAATGGCCGCACTCACTGAAGCAAACGTTTTCTCTCTATCTCTATGAGCACCTCCAAGTGGTTCTTTTATTATTTCATCTACTATTTTTAATTTTTTCATATCTGGAGCAGTAAGTTTTAAAGCTTCTGCAGCCAATTCTTTATACTCCCAACTGCGCCAAAGAATAGAAGAACAAGATTCTGGAGAAATTACCGAATACCATGTGTTTTCCAGCATAAGCACCTGATCGCCTACACCAATGCCTAATGCACCACCCGAGGCGCCTTCGCCAACCACTATCGTAATTATAGGTACTTTTAAACGTGTCATTTCTAAAATATTTCTCGCAATCGCTTCGCCTTGTCCCCGCTCTTCAGCTTCTAATCCAGGATAGGCTCCAGGCGTATCTAAAAGTGTAACTACAGGAATTCCAAATTTTTCGGCAGATTTCATTAGACGTAAAGCTTTACGGTAGCCTTCAGGATTAGCCATACCAAAATTTCTGTATTGGCGGGTTTTAGTGTTGTATCCCTTTTGCTGACCAATAAACATAAAGGATTGATCGCCAATTTTACCTAATCCGCCAACCATGGCTTTATCATCTTTAAAATTTCTATCACCATGAAGCTCTAAAAATGTGTCCCCACAAATGGCCTTTATATAGTCCATTGTATAAGGTCTATTAGGGTGACGTGACAATTGTACGCGCTGCCAAGGCGTTAGATTTTTATATATGTCTTTTTGAACAGCCTTTAACTTATTTTCAATTTGTTGACAAGTCTCTGTAACATCAACGCTTTCTTCACCAATTACTTGACATTTTAATAATTGATCCTCCAGTTCTTTTATTGGTAATTCAAATTCTAAGTATTCCATAAGAATTTTAGTTTCATTTTTAGTTAGTGTACAAAATTACATATTTTTATTTTGTTTTAAAATTGGAAACAAAACGAAATAATTAAACTTCATAATATCTAGTTGAATTTATTTTTGGGTAAATATATACAATTTAAAACGGATGGGAACAAACACTAAAGCAGTAAGGCCAAAGTTGAAAATATTTTTTAAAATTAACAAGCTATTAATTTGTCCGCTTTACTTTCAATTTTTTAATATTTTTCAAAACCCCATTTATTAAAACGGTTGCTATAATTAAAGAGGCTCCGTAATAAAACTCTGGACTCATCTTTTCTTTTTCAGGAAAAATTAAAACGGCGAGTGCAACGCCATAAACAGGTTCTAAATTATAGGTTAAAACTACTGTATAAGGGCTAATAAGTTTCATAACATGAACAGAAGCAATAAAAGCATAAGCCGTGCAAACTGAAGCTAAAATAAAAAGGTAACCAAAATCGGAAGAGCTCAAATTAAAAAAACCCGTTGTAAAACCACCATCGAAAATGAGTATATAAATTGAAATGAATACGACGCCACTTAAAAACTCATAAAATGAAATCACTGTAGCCTTATGTTGTTTTAAGAAGTTACCATTAAGCACCGCAAATAAAGACGACAAAAATGCAGATACGATACCTAAAATGATACCGTTAATATGTTTAAATTCTCCTTGAGTTATTATAAAAACACCTATTATTACCATTATCCCAAATAGAATTTCATACCAGATAACGCCCCTTTTATAGACCAAAGGCTCAATAAAAGATGCAAAAAAAGCACCAGTAGAAAACATGGCCAATGCGATTGAAATATTAGATACGTTTATGGCACCAAAAAACGTAATCCAGTGCAAAGCAATAACAATTCCCGCAAACGAAAATTGCACTATGGCCTTTTTGGAGGCTACTAATTTTACCTTTGCTATTTTAATATAAAGAAACATTAAAATAGAAGCCATAACCATTCTAAACCAAACTAAAGGGATGGCACTTATTGTAATTAATTCTCCTAAAATTGCTGTAAAACCGGCAATAAACACCAGGAGATGAAGATGTAAATAGTTTTTAAATTTAGGTGTATTTAAAATAAACTGTTTCATATCAAAACTTAGCGTTTAGCCTTTTGTAAAAGATAAGCGGCTAAAATGCCAAAAATGACGTTAGGAAACCAAACTGCAACAAGCGGAGAGAAATCGGACTGTTCTGCCATAACACCAAAAATTTTATCAAAAAACACAAAAACCATGGCTATACAGATTCCAACCGCTAAATTCACTCCCATACCACCACGCCTTTTAACCGAAGACACTGCAACGGCAATAATGGTTAAAATAAACACCGATACCGGTAAACTCCATTTTCTGTAAAGCACCAATTGATAACGCCCAATATTAGAAGATCCTCTCTTCTCTTCTTTTGCTATAAAATCTTTTAAATCGCCATAAGAAAGGGTTTCGGCAATATAAATAACCGGAGTCAAATCTTCAATATCGAAAGTAAAAAGCGTGTCCTTTTTAGGTGCCGTTTCAATAATATCATCAAACTCGCCTATGGTACGTTTGGTATAATTTGTTAATTGATACGTACTGTCTTTTTCTATAAATTTAATAGAACTTGCATTTATTTTAAAAGCGAGTTTATTGTCTTTGATGTGCTCTAAAGCAAAATTACTTCCTTGTTTATTTTTAAGGCTAAAACTACTAACATAAATAAAATCGTTGTCATTAATTTGTCGAAAAACATTCTGATCTTCAGAAATTTTCCTGCCCTTCTTTAAATATTTATAGCTAAAATCGTTAAATCCTTGGCTCGCTTTTGGTGCTAAATACAGTCCTAAAACAAGGGCCAAAACGGCAACAATAAACGCTCCAATTAAATAAGGTTTTAAAAACCTAGTAAACGACACACCAGAGCTTAAAAAAGCAATAATTTCGGTATTATTAGCAAGCTTAGATGTAAACCAAATAACAGATAAGAACAAAAATAGCGGAAACAGTAAGTGTGCGAAATAAATCGTGAAGTCCAGTAAATAAAGCATTACAGATTCGAAAGGCACTTCGTTTTCAAGAATTTTTCCAATTTTTTCGGCAAGATGCACTGTTATTCCTATTGGAATAAACAAGAGCAACATCATAAAAAATGTAAACAAATAACGTTTTAATATGTACCAATCGAGTATTTTCAATGTAATATCTTATTTATTTTAAGGCACTAAAACCATAAGCACTTTGAGAAAACCATTAATAAATTAAGCTGGTTTAAAACATTTTGACCACTGTTATCTATAACTGTTATCTATAAACGATTACTCATTTGTTTCACCATTTTTTCTTTCCATATTCTAAAATCACCAGCTATAATGTGTTTCCGTGCTTCGCGAACTAACCACATATAAAACCCCAGATTGTGAATGGTCGCAATTTGTTTTCCTAACAGTTCGTTAACCGTAAACAAATGTCTTAAATAGGCCTTACTATATTCGGTATCTACAAAAGTTATTCCCATCTCATCAACTGGAGAAAAATCATCTGCCCATTTCAAATTTTTAATATTAATAGTACCATGAGCTGTAAACAACATCCCATTTCTAGCATTACGTGTTGGCATTACACAATCGAACATATCGACGCCTAATGCTATATTTTCAAGTATGTTAATAGGCGTTCCAACACCCATTAAATACCTTGGTTTATCTTCTGGTAAAATACTGCAAACCACATCGGTCATGGCATACATTTCTTCGGCTGGTTCGCCTACAGACAAGCCTCCAATGGCATTACCTACAGCTCCAGCGTTTGCAATGTATTCTGCCGATTGTTGGCGCAAATCTTTATAAGTGCTCCCTTGAACGATTGGAAAAAAAGCTTGATTGTAATCGTATTTCAAAGGTGTTTTTTCTAAATGATTTATACAGCGATCTAACCACCTATGCGTCATATGCATCGAACGTTTTGCATAATTATAATCGCAAGGGTATGGCGTACACTCATCGAATGCCATTATGATATCGGCCCCAATAGTACGCTGTATTTCCATAACATTTTCTGGCGTAAACGTGTGGTAACTACCATCAATGTGTGATTTAAATTTTACACCTTCTTCCTTAATTTTTCGATTTGCAGATAAAGAATAAACTTGATACCCTCCAGAGTCGGTTAAAATAGGGCGATCCCAATTCATAAACTTATGCAATCCACCAGCTTTTTCAAGGATATGAGTTTGCGGACGCAAGTACAAATGATAAGTATTACCAAGAATAATATCTGGGTTTATATCATTTTTCAACTCCCTTTGATGGACTCCTTTTACCGTAGCTACAGTACCTACAGGCATAAAAATCGGGGTTTCTACAACGCCATGATCTGTGGTAATTTTTCCTGCTCTCGCTTTACTATTGGGGTCTGTCGCTTTTAATTCAAACTTCATTTAGAATACGTATATAGAGCACAAACCTACATAATTTTTTTATTTTAATTTAGGAAGTTAAATAAAAGGTTCAAGTTATATTTTGATACAATTTAATTAATAATTGGGGATTTGTTAGCAAATCTTATGGTTTGGTTAATAAATCACGGGTATCAATTTTGTTTAAGGTATTTAAAAGATTACTTTTGTCGCGCAAAAAACTAATATTTTAAAAATGCCAAACACACAACAATTAGAAGATTTAACAACACAGGTTCGTAGAGATATTTTACGCATGGTGCACAAAGTAAATTCTGGTCATCCAGGAGGTTCATTAGGATGTGCAGAATTTTTTGTAGCCTTATATAATGAGATTATGGATAGAAAAGACCATTTTGAAATGGATGGTATTGGTGAAGACCTTTTCTTTTTATCAAACGGTCATATCTCTCCAGTGTACTATAGTGTATTGGCAAGAACAGGTTATTTTTCAGTCGATGAATTAAACACCTTTAGATTAATTAATTCCCGTTTACAAGGGCATCCAACCACGCACGAAGGCTTACCAGGAGTTCGTATTGCCTCTGGTTCATTAGGTCAAGGTATGAGTGTTGCTATTGGTGCCGCTCAAGCAAAAAAACTTAATAACGACAAGCATTTAGTGTATTCTTTACACGGCGATGGCGAATTGCAAGAAGGCCAAAATTGGGAAGCGATTATGTATGCTTCTGGTAAAAAGGTTGACAATTTAATTTCCACAATTGATTTAAATGGAAAGCAAATTGATGGCGCAACAGACGATGTTTTACCTATGGGAAGTATTAAAGCTAAATTTGAAGCTTTTGATTGGATTGTAATTGAAGTTGAAGAAGGTAATAATATTGAGGCTATTTTAAAAGGTATGGCAGATGCTAAAGCTGAAACAGGTAAAGGAAAACCGGTTTGTGTCCTGCTAAAAACTGTTATGGGTAATGGCGTAGATTTTATGATGCACACCCATGCTTGGCATGGTAAAGCGCCAAACGACGAGCAATTAGCTACGGCGTTAGCTCAAAACCCAGAAACTTTAGGCGATTATTAACCAAATTCAGATTTTACGAATTACGATTTTAAACTTATGAAAACATATACATACACAGAAAAAAAAGATACTCGAAGTGGTTTTGGTGCTGGATTAACAGAGCTTGGTAGAACCAATCCTAATGTTGTTGCCCTTTGTGCCGATTTAATTGGGTCTTTAAAAATGGATAAATTCATGGAAGAAAACCCAGAGCGTTTCTTTCAAATTGGTATTGCCGAAGCAAACATGATGTGTATTGCAGCTGGTCTTACCATTGGTGGTAAGATTCCGTTTACAGGAACTTTCGCAAACTTTTCTACAGGTCGTGTTTACGATCAAATACGCCAATCTATAGCTTATTCGAATAAGAACGTAAAAATATGTGCTTCTCATGCTGGATTAACTTTAGGAGAAGACGGTGCAACACATCAAATTCTTGAAGATATTGGATTAATGAAAATGCTTCCAGGCATGACCGTTATAAACACTTGTGATTACAACCAAACTAAGGCGGCGACAATCGCGATTGCAGAACACGAAGGTCCAGTATATTTACGTTTTGGAAGACCAGCAGTACCTGTATTTACACCAGAAGACCAGAAATTTGAAATAGGAAAAGCAATCACATTAACCGAGGGTACAGATGTTACGATTGTGGCCACTGGACATTTAGTTTGGGAAGCTCTTGAAGCCTCTAAAGTATTGCATGAAAAAGGGATATCGGTAGAAGTGATAAACATTCACACCATAAAACCTCTTGATGAACAAGCTATTTTAAATTCGGTTGCCAAAACAGGTTGTGTCGTTACTGCAGAAGAGCATAACATTTTAGGAGGATTAGGTGAGAGCGTAGCAAGAACTCTAGCTTTACACAAACCAACACCACAAGAATTTGTAGCAACAAATGATACTTTTGGAGAGTCTGGAACCCCTGCTCAACTCATGGAAAAATACGGTTTAAATAGCGCTGCTATTGTCGACAAAGCTTTAGCCGTTATTAAAAGAAAATAGTCGTTGTAAGAATTAATTGTATGTACAGGCCCTTTTGTTAAAACAAAAGGGCCTTTTTAATTGGAACAATTCTAAAAAAAGAAATAATTTTAGTTTGGCAACGTTCTTGTAAGTATAAACAAAACCCTTAAAAACGAACAATTATGAAAAATTCATTTTTTATTACCTTACTATGTGCATTCATTTCTGTTGCCACTTACGCACAGTCAGAAAGCGGTTATGGTGTGAAAGCCGGTTTAAATTACAACGCTAACGGCAATTATTTTGAATCTATAGATGCCAATGCCCAAAAACCAGATGGCAATATAGGATACCACCTTGGCGTATTTGCTAAATTTGGAAGCCATTTGTATTTTAAACCAGAATTAGTTTATACCAGTACAAAAAGTGATTATGCTAGCAGCAGTTTTAAAATGCAAAAATTAGATGCCCCATTACTGGTAGGAATGAAAGTTTTTGGGCCTATAAGTGTTTTTGGAGGACCGTCCTTACAGTATATTTTAGATACAGATTTTAAAACTTCAGACCTGTCCATTAATAAAGTAAAAAATGATTTTACGGTAGGACTAAATTTTGGCGTTGGTTTTAACCTAAACAAATTAGGAGTCGATCTAAGATATGAAAGAGGTTTAAGCAAAAACGAAGCTACTTTTTTAGACAACAACGGTATTAATGTTGAGAATAGATTATACACGCGTCCAGATCAATTAATTTTAAGTTTATCGCTAGTTCTTTAAACAAATGAAGACTAACAAAAAAGCCTTAGATGTCTAATTTTCATCTAAGGCTTTTTTAATTTTAAAACAAAATCTTAAAATCTTTTACTTTTCAATAGGCACCATCCAGTAAGAATACATATAGTCTTGATATGGCAATCTGTATTGCTCTAAGGGCAATCTACCCCAACTGTTTATACTTCCAATACCTTGTTGAAACCCATCAATATTTACAAACACCTCTTTTCGCGGATCGAGCTCTCCGGCGTGGTGTTGCAATTTTTTATCGCCTGTATGCAAATCGTCTTCACTAAAATTTAGTGCAGACATATGAAAAGGTGTTTCGCTTAAAAACTGCAAACCAGAACCATCCTCTTTGGTTAATATTACCCAGCGCACATCTTTTTTATTTCCCGTTTCTTGTGGGCGTATATATGGGTAATACTGCTCTTCGATAGTTTGATTGTACAAACCTACTTTAGCAGCATGCTGCCTATCTGCATAAGCCTCAAAAGGACCTTTACCATAAAATGTCATGTTTTTATACGTTTCTGGTAAGATCATTTTATTCCCAAATTTAAACATATTAGGATACTCTCCTTTTAACGCTTTTAAATGGTTTGTAATTTTTACAGCGCCATTACCATCTACCAAATAAGCCTGTACTAATTGGGCATCGCCGTCTAAAATAGCTCTGGTAAAGGTCACTTCTAGTTCGTTCTTAGATCGTTTTTTTACCGAAGCAATCACCTTAGCAGATTGCGGTGCATCCTTCCAAACTTTAAATTTATTTTGAGTGCCTGCTCCGTAATCATTATCAACAGGTGCTCTCCAAAAATTCACTTCTGGCCCACTTTTAATTAAGCTTTTATTTTTGAAGTTATAATCTGTTAAGGTTCCAGTTTTCTGATTAAATAAAATCTCAAAATCGTCTCCAGAAACTGTTATAATATCGTTTTTAATTTGATGCTTTACAGAAGCCGTTGCTTTTTTAGGAACAGCTACTTGTCCTTTTTGAAGTTCAAATTGCTCATAAGCTAAAATATGATCCGCTTTCAACAAAGGCTCATCTGATTTTAAAACAGCAGAGACATTTAAAAAATACTCCATATTATCTTCAAATGATTTTTTAAACGGAATACTCACCGTCTTTATACTTTGTGGTGCTGTTACTATATCTTCTATAATTCCAGATTCCACCACTTTGCCATTTGCAATGACTTCCCAGTTTAGAGTATAGTTTGATAAATCTCTAAAGAAATACCAGTTTTTCAAATCAATAGTACCATGGGCAAGATCATTTTCATAAAATTTCACATCTTGGTGTATGTGTTTAACTTCAAAAATATGTGGATTTAAACGTCGATCTGGCTGAACCAAACCGTTATTTAAAAAATTATTATCACTTGGTGTGCCTTCTGGACCAAAATCGCCTCCGTAAGCAAAAATTTCTCTTCCATTTTTAACCGTTCTTAAACCTTGATCAACAAAGTCCCAAATAAAACCACCTTGTAATTTATCGTATTTCTCATACAAGTCCCAGTATTCTTTAAAACCACCCATACTATTTCCCATAGCATGCGCATACTCACACTGTACATACGGTTTTGTTCGTCTTTCGTCTTTAGCATAAGCCTCTACCATTGCAGGAGTATCGTACATAGGTACAAATAAATCGGTATTCCATTCGTGCACCGCGCGCTCGTATTGTGTTGGTCTGGTTTCGTCTAATCTTTTAGCTAATAAATACGATTCGTAAAAATTGTATCCATTTCCAGCCTCGTTTCCTAAGGACCAAATCACGATAGACGGATGATTTTTATCCCGCTCAATCATACGCTCTACTCTATCTTTATGAGCTTTTAACCAAGCTGGATTGTTTGCCAAAGTTCGGTCTAAAGCATAACCCATGCCATGAGATTCTATGTTGGCTTCATCAATAACATAAATGCCATATTCATCACACAATTCGTAAAAATACGGATCGTTTGGATAATGCGCAGTTCTCACCGCATTGATATTATGCTCTTTAAAAATTTTGATATCTCGAAGCATATCCTCGCGAGAAACCACATGGCCATGATCTGGATCGTGTTCATGCCTATTTACTCCTTTAAATAAAATAGGTTTTCCGTTTACTAAATATTGACTTCCTTTTACTTCAGAAGTTCTAAATCCTAATTTTCTAGATATGGCTTCTAAAACATTACCTTTTCTATCTTTAATGAGAATATTTAATTGGTATAATTCTGGAGTCTCGGCCGACCAAGATTTTACTTGCGGAATGGTTTTATTAAACTTTAATGTTGCGTTGCCGTTAGCTGTTAAATTATAAGGTGAATTAGCAGAAAAAACGGTTTGGTTGTCTTTTGTAATAGCTACCGAAATTGTTCCGTTTTGACTTTTAGCATCACTATTTTTAAGATCTACGGCTAAATCAAAAACGCCATCGGTATAATTATTTTCTAAACCAGCTTTTGCAAAATAATCTGTTAGTTGTACGTTTGGTCTTGCATATAAATATACATCGCGTTGTATTCCAGAAATTCTCCAAAAATCTTGACACTCTAAATAACTGCCATCACTCCAACGGTAAACTTCTAGAGCAATACTATTTTCTCCGGGTTTAACAAATTTGGTTAGGTTAAACTCTGCTGGTAATTTCGAACCTTGACTATACCCCACTTTCTCACCATTAACCCAAATATAGAATGCCGATTTTACAGCACCAAAATGAATGTAGATTGCTTTGCCGTCCCAATTATTTGGGATTTCAAAAGTTCTTTTATAGGACCCAACAGGGTTATTTCCATCTGGAATATCTGGTGGGTTTAGCTCGCCTTTTTGAAACGGATACGTTTGGTTTACGTAAATAGGTATTCCAAAACCTTCAACCTCCCAGTTGGCTGGCACTTTTATTTTGTCCCATTGAGAAGTATCAAAATCTTCTTTGTAAAAATCTGCTGGTCTTACCTCTGGTGTATCGCTGTAATTAAATTGCCAAATACCATTTAAAGATAAATAATTTTCAGCCTTAGAGGGCTCATTCTGCAGTGCTAAATCTAAATTTGAATAAGGAAAAAAAGTAGCTCTTGGCGCTAGTTTATTAATCCCGATAACATCTGGATTTTCGATTATAGGATCAAGGGTTTGCCCTTGTAAAGAGGAAGTCCCAAAACAAAGGGCCATCATCCATAATAATTTAATGTTTTTCATTACTAATGGCATTTTAATTAATTTGTTTAATAATTTAATCTACAAATATAGCCGAAAACTGCTTATTTGTAATACATAATACATTTTATAACTAGTCGTACATATTTTCTAAATCGGCATGATGCAATTCCTCTAAAAAAGAGGCTATGTTGAGACTTACAGCGTTAAAAAAACGTGCTCCATTGTCTTTCGTTGCTTTTTTAGGATTCCCAACACCGGTATCTTCTGTAACCATAGTCCATTGACGCTGTGCTGTCACCCAACCTTCTTTTAAACCTTTTATCTTGAATTGTTTAGACGCACCATCACCAGCTTCATTTAAAGGTAAAACTAAATGCGGTGTTAAATACATGGTAACAGCGGTTTCTAACTCACCTGCGTGATCTCCAGGTTCGTGAAAAAAGTCGTTGCCGTTATCGGCATCCCACCAGTTTAAAACACACACAAAAACATCAGGAAACTCCACTGACAGTTCCCGAATAATTGGTTTAAAATTATTTCCGCCATGACCATTTACTATTACTAGTTTCTGGATATTTTGACGATTTAAAACATCAACAATATCTCTTAAAACTGCCAGTTGGGTACTAGGATTCATATTCATACACAAGGGCACTTCAAGTTGACCTGTATTTACACCAAAAGGAATGGTTGGCAACACCACCACTTTCGCAGCCTTAGCCCAAGCAATTTTTGCGGCCTCAATGGCCACTCCCTCAGATAAAATATTGTCTGTGGCGTATGGTAAATGAAAATTGTGTGCTTCTGTAGCTCCCCAAGGCAAAACGGCAACCGTATAATTTTGTGTTTTTACCGTTTTCCAATTGGTTTCTGCTAATACATAAGGTCTTGGTTTGTTAGGCATGCTACTTTAGGTATTTGTTAATTATTTTTTTCCATTTTTGATAGCCCTCTTCACTTAAATGTAAGCCATCGTAAGTATATTCTGGTTTTAGGTGTTTTTTACTATTGCGCATGCGTTTGTGAAGGTTTATGAATTTTACATCGTATTTTTTTGATACTGCCCTTAAACGCTTATTAGCCGCAATAATTTTTTGATGGTTGTTTTTATGTCCGGAAAACTTCTTACCAATATGAGGGTTTATTGGTAGAATACTTTGCAAATATATTTTGGTGTCTTTGGATTGATTTTGAATTTGTAAAATGATTTTTTCTGTGTTTTCTATAACATAAACCATACTTTTTCCTCGAGCCATATCATTGGTGCCTATTAATAAAAATACTTTGTTAGGATGTGATGCGGTGACTTCATCTAATCGGAATAAAATCCCATCTGTAACATCGCCGCTTATGCCTCTATTTTTAACATTTTTATCAGGAAACAAGGCGTTCCAATCCCCACCTTCAGTAATACTATTCCCTAAAAATATAATTTCGTTTTCGGTATTTGGTTCATTTTCAAAAAAGGCTTTCCGTTTGTAATAATGGTCTGAATAGTTTTGTGAAAACCCGATATTTACAAAAGCTAAAAACAGAATTACAATTAAATTTTTCATCTTAAAACAAACTAGATTTTTGAATTTTATGCTAAAGTTAACCTTAAAATTATTGATGAGTAATATACGCAGAAACCAACCAGTGATTTAATTTCTCCTTATCGATAGGTGTAGCAGGGATTTTTATTCTTAAATCGTGCTTCCCAGCCTTTAGGTCCCCCAAATCTACAACCATAGGCTTTACAGATGATCCTGGACACCAATTAGACCGCGATAAATCCGATGAAGCGATGCGCTCTTCAATTTCTTTAATTTTATACGATCGAGTTTTCATATCGATATATGAGGCCGAATCCTTTTTTATCCAAACTCCTGAAGTTGGGTTAAATCTTCTAAACGAAGCACAATCTTCTCGCCAAGGAATAGTATCTAAAACCAATGCATTATTGAAATAAACACTGTTCTTAATTTTAATAAATTCATCACCGCCACTATGCCCGCCATGACCTGTGGTAATATAGTGCAACTTCACGTTTTTTGCATCTTTTCGCAGTGTTATGGTGGTTTCTAAATCGTTATGTGCAAAATTATCTGGTATTTTTTGTCCACCAACATAAGGTATGGTGTTTAATACTGGTACTACTGAAACTTTTTGTTGCTTTCTGTTGGAATAGTTAAATTCTAAATCAAAATCATAACCTTCTGCCGTCCAAGAATCAATCCAAACCCCAACATAAAATGCACCAGTAACCAGACTTTCTAAGTTTGTAACATCATGCTGCCATACTACTTGCTTCTCCCAACTGGGTATGTAAACAGGCCTTCTGTATTTTACTTTATTATCGCTGTAATGGCCAACGCCAAAAGGTGTCATAAAACGCATTAACTCAACCACAGGTTTGTAGGTATCACTAGCAATAAAACCAGCATATTTATTGTCGACATAAGAATCTTTTGGAAAGGCTTCACCTTTTTCTGCCACAGAAAGTATCGATAAATCCTCAAGATTTTTAACCACAAACACAGAACCCGACTTGTCCCATTTATCTCCTGCAGAACGCACTGTTAATTTTATGTTCACATCTGTGCCCTCTTCAAACGTAGGAGCGGTTACTTTTTTATATACTAAACGACCATTCATTAAACGAACCACCTCATCATCAGTCCCTTTTTTACCTTGAAAATTAATTGGCTGTTTATTAAAAACAGTGATATTTATGGGTTCTTGAGCCTTTGCATAAACACTTACGAGTAACAAGAATGTAACACTTAGAAATTTTGATGTCATTTGAATTTAATTTTTAATGGTTTTGGGATTGTTAAGAATATTAGAAAAGCTTAAGAAAACTAACTTTGTGCTTGGTAAGAACTGTTTCAACATAGTAATTTATTCTAAAATCATTTTTAAGCTATTACCATTCACCAATTCATCATGGTTGATAAAAAAGTTTTTGTGTATTTTTCCGTTTACTAATATCTGTTTGATTTTTCCGTTTTTCTGGTTTAATTTCTCGATAATCAAGACATCATTCTCATAATATGTATTATCTAGATGTATCGTAATTTTATCGAATCTGGGTGCTGTAATGGCGTACATGGGATCTGCTGGTGAAACAGGATATATACCCATCATACTATAAATTAACCAGGCAGACATAGTACCCGTATCGTCGTTTCCTGGTAAACCCGCAGGTTTGTTGGTAAAGTATTTACTTATTAGTGCGTTAACACGCTCTTGTGTTTTCCATTCGTAACCTTTTGCATAATTGTATAAATACGGATAAGCAATATCGGGCTCGTTAGCCATATCAAATTGATTGATTTCAAAAACTTCATCCAATTTAGCAACGTAGTTTTCTTTACCTCCCATTAATTTCATTAGGGCTTTGGTATCGTGAGCCACCATAAATGTATATTGCCAAGAATTACCTTCAATAAAACCCAAGTTGGTTTCAAAATTAGCACCTTTATTTGGGTCAAAAGGCGCGTACCAAGAACCGTCGTCATTTTTTGGACGCAACAAATTAAAGGTTCTATCAAAAAGCTTTCGGTAGGTTACAGAGCGTTTAGAAAACAATTTATAATCTTCCTTTTTACCTAATTTTTTTGCTAATTGTGCCAATGCGAAATCGCTTATATTGTATTCTTGCGTGGTAGAAACCGAACCGCTATTGGTTGTTTTAGTGGTTAGATATCCCTTTTCAATATAGTCTTTAATACCAGGTCGTAACGGATTGTTTTCTAACTGTGTTGCACTTTTACGCATGGCTTCGTAAGCTTTTTCAATATCAAAATCTTGAATGCCTCGCAAATAGGTATCAGCTAAAACGATACCAGCAGGATCGCCAACCATAGTTGTGGTTTCGGTAGCATTAAGCTCCCATTTAGGCAACCAACCACTTTCGTCGTAGATATTAAGCATACTTTTTACCATGTTCGATTGTTGTTTAGGATACACCAACGACATTAATGCATGTAAATTTCTATAGGTGTCCCAAAATGAAAATACTGTAAAACGTGTGCCATCCGTTTTTGCGGTTTCACGTTTTCCCATAGTGGGATATTCTCCATTAACATCATTTAAAATATTGGGATGGATTAATGTGTGATACAACGCCGTATAAAAAATAGTCTTATCGTCTTTAGAACCACCTTCTACTTCTATTTTAGATAGCAAATCGTTCCATTTTGAAGCGGTTTCTTTATAGATATCTTTAAATGATAAATTTCCGGTTTCTTTTTCAAGGTTTTCTCTAGCATTTTCAATACTCACGTAAGACACACCAATTTTTACTTCAACCTCGGTTGGTTTATCAAAATTATACGAAAAATAACTCCCTATACTATCCCCAATAACTTCTTTTCTATAATTTTTATATATGCGGGTTTTTCCGTTATAGGGCATCCATTGCGCTTCAATACCATCGTGAGTTCTCGGTTTTTTCCAAACCCCAAAATCTTCTGCTGGCTTACTAAATTTTGCAACAAAATAAACAGGATAAGATTCCTCTGGCTTATAGTAACAAAACGAGCCTACATTTCGAACGCCCTCAACCTCGGTTGGAGACACGATTTTAACCATTGCGCCTTCCTCATTTGTTAAACCAAGGCCCAAATTAATAAGTATATTAGATTTTCCTTTTGGAAAGGTATACTTGCTCACTCCTACTCGAGTGCTTGCGGTTAGTTCGGTCTTTATATTGTATTTTGAGAGCTCAACACTGTAATACCCTGGTTTTGAAACTTTGTTTGTATATGCTGTTCCATATTCTAAATGATTCGTTTTTAAAGCTCCGGTTGTTGGCATGGCCAAAATAACACCTAAATCTGGACAACCCACACCGCTTAAATTCACATGAGAAAACCCCGTTAAAAAGGTGTTTTCGTGCACATAGGGTGTAGACAACCACTGACTATCTTTTTCCAACGGCAAATTTTGCGGACCTGCAACGTTAAATGGCGAAACACTAACCATGCCTCTTGGTGCCATAGCTCCTGGATTTGTAGCGCCATAATTTGAAGTTCCAATAAATGGATTTACATAATTAATTGGTGCTTGTGCTCCCAAATTCATATAACCTACAAGACCTAAAAGTGAAATAATAACTCTAATACTAAATTTGTGTTTTCTAGTTTTAAACGAATAAACTACTTTCTTCATAGATCTTATTTTAACCGTACTACAACTCATCTTTCTACATTATAAATTTTATACCCCTATAATTAATACCAAATTAACCATACGACATTTCAAAATTAAACTGGTATAATACCCTTCTAAACCACACATGTTTTGGTGTGTTTCGCCAAAACATTTAAACCTGAAACCATACGAAATATCACCATTAATTGATTTAACCTAAAGCTGCTTATTTAAATCCAGTAACCTGGTTTTTATTTATTCAATTCTACAGCGTTGCCATGACCTCTGTATAATAACAGAGCATCTTCCAATTCGACTTCTATAATCGTGACATTTTCATCTAAATGCTTTTCTAAAGGCACTTCAATTCTTAAAATTCCAGGAATATTATTCCAAGCGGCACCACCATTTCTTTCAAAATCCAATTCTTCATTGGTACCAACTACTTTAATCGATTTTATTTTATTCTGAAGACCTTTTAAAGAAATATAATCCTTGGGGGTATCAAACAAAGCCAAGTAAATTTTAGTATCGTCTTTACTTAACAATGTTGGTCCGTAAAAATGACCATAAGGCAAACCCGCTTTCGTACTAAAAACGGCAGTTTCGTGCTTTTTAATCCAATCTCCCAAGGCTTCCAATCTTTCTAATTGTTCTGTTGCAATACTGCCGTCTGGTTTTGGACCAATATTGAGCAATAAATTACCACCAGAAGCAATTACCTCAACAAAAGTTCTGATAATTTGAGATATAGGTTTGTAATTGGTGTCTGATGGGAAATAACCCCAATTATCGTTCATGGTCATACAAAACTCCCAGGCACCTTCTGGTCTAACTATAGGAACCCCTTGCTCTGGTGTACTGTAATCGCCATGTGTTTTTAATCTCGAGTTTACTATAACTGAGGGATTCCAAGCTAACAAAGTGTCTTTTAAAGCTTCTGCGCGCCATTGTTCGCTAGTTTTTTCCCAATCGCCATCGAACCACCATAAATCTGGATTAAAATTGGTACTTAACTCTTTCATTTGACCGTTATTAAATTTGATAAAACGTTGCCAAGGCGTTAATTGGTCTTGTTGCTTTTGCGGAAAATTGTTTCGAGTGTCTGGACGTGGAAAAACCACCTCGTAATCTGGATGCGACCAGTCGATTAAAGAATAATATAAACCAACTTTTAAGTTCTCTTTCCTTAATGCTTTGACAAAAGGCGCGACTAAATCGCGCTTTGCAGGTGTTTTTTCTAGCACATTTAATTGGCTGTATTTTGTATCCCACAAGGCCACACCATCATGATGTTTGGTTGTTAAAACCGCGTAACGGGCCCCTATTTTTTTGAATAGTTTTGCCCAAGCTTCTGGCTTATAGTTTTTAGCGGTAAATTTTTCGCCTTGCGCCATATAATCATCATAAGAAATACGTTTATGGTACAGAGACCAAGATTCACCAATCCCATTTACGCCATAATATCCCCAATGGATAAACACCCCTAATTTAGCGTTTTGAAACCAAGTTAATCGGTCTGCTTTAGTTAATTTTTCTTGCGCAAAAATCTGATTCACAAACAAGAAAAACAACACGCCTGTTAATTTTAAACACCTCATACTTATTTAATTATAATTTCATCAACAAATAACCAAGCATCACCGCCGTTTGGTGTCTTTTTTAAATTGGTAGCTATTACCTTTACAAATCTTGTGTTTTGAGCATCGAAAGAAATTGTAAAATCTTTTAATTCTGAAGCAGGATTTTTGGCAAATGCTCTTTTTACTGAACCCACTTCACGATAAGTTTTACCATCTTTAGAAATAAAAACCGTTACAGAGGTAGGAAAATAAATACTTGGTCCTTGATTTTCCAAAGTGCCTAAAATAACTTCTTGAATGGAAGTCTCTTCGCCCAAATCGACCACAGCTTCCATATCTTTAACCAACCAAGCTTGCCAGTGGCCATCGTGAAAGTTTTTGGTACCGCGTAAAGTATTTACCAAACCAAATTCGCCTTCACCTTGATATTGCTCACTATAAACTTCTTTATAGCTTACTTTTTTACCAACGGCTTTATGAAATTCAATGGTAGTTTGAAAGGGTTTACCAACCGCTTTATCATCTTTAAATAAAGAGGCGTTTATAGTTGTCGTTTCGTCAATTTTTAAAGGCGTTGTGTATTTAATGGCATTATCGTCTAGTTTTTTATCATGTAATGTATAACGAATATCGGCATTGGTAAATTCGTTTTTCAAAACGATCGAGGCTTCTTTTGTTTCTATATCAATACTAACATCATTCATGACTAAATAAGCGCTTTTCGCATAGTTAATATTGAGGTCATCAAATCTTTCAAATAGGGTACCAATTCGGGTTGAGAAATCTTCCCAGTTACGCGATTCTTTTGGAGACCAAAGTGTTTCTGATAAAGCAGCTAATCTAGGAAAAATCATATATTCTGAATGCGATTCTGTTTTAATTTGCTCAGACCAAAGATTTGCTTGGCCTCCTAAAACGTGTTTGGCTTCCTCTACTGTTAAACCGTCCACAACAGGATCGAAAGTATAGACTTTACTCAATGGGGTATAACCGCCCCAAGCTAAAGGCTCTTCATTTTGTGGGCCTTGATAATGATCAAAATAACAATGCGTGCCCGGCGTCATAATCACATCATGACCCAGCTTTGCGGCCTCTACACCACCTTTTACACCACGCCAACTCATTACTGTAGCTTCTGGTGCTAAACCGCCTTCTAAAATCTCATCCCAGCCTATTAAACGTTTTCCTTTAGCATTGATAAAACGCTCCATTCTGGTAATAAAATAACTTTGTAGTTCTTCAACATTTTCTAACTTTTCAGTTTTCATTCTTCTTTTACAATCTGGGCATTTTTTCCACTCGGTTTTTGTAGCTTCATCACCACCAACATGAATGTATTTTGATGGAAAAATGTCCATAACTTCTAACAACACATTTTCTAGAAACTCGAAGGTATTTTCTTTTCCTGCACAATAAATATCTGTAATGGGCCAAAGTCCGCCAGATGGCACAGCAATGCGTCTACCGTGACACGAAAGTTCGGGATACGATGCAATTGCTGAGGATACATGTGCTGGCATTTCAATTTCGGGAATAATTTCGATACTTTTAGTTGCTGCATACGCCACTAAATCTTTTAATTCGTCTTGGGTATAAAACCCGCCATAAGTCCCTTTTTCATCTGGAGAAGGCGTATATCTTCCGTCCCAATGTTTATCTTCTTGATCGACTCTCCAAGCACCAATTTCGGTTAATTTTGGATATTTTTTTATTTCAATTCTCCAACCTTGATCATCCACTAAATGTAAATGCAAGACATTCATTTTTAGCATAGCCAATCGATCAATGGTTTTCTTTAAATAGTCTATTTCGAAGAAATGACGAGAAACATCTAACATTAAACCTCTGTATTGATATCGAGGCGCATCTTTAATCGTTACATTTGGAATTAACCAATCTGTATCGGCCACCTGCTCTGAACTTTCAATGCTTGTTGGAAGCAACTGCCTTAGTGTTTCTAAACCATAAACAAAACCAGCTTGTTCTTTTGAAGAAATTAATACGCGATCTGAATTCACTTCTAAGGTATAGCCTTCCTTCTCTAAATTTTCATCAATTACCAATTGAACAAAATTAGTTTTAGGAGCTTGATTTAAAACCTCTAAATCCCAACCCGAAACGTTTTTAAACTTATCGATTAAAACAGCGGTTAATTCCTTTTGAGAAGGATTTACAACAATAAATTTTGTGTTTTCATCAAACTGAAAAGCACCTTTTTCCAATTCTAATTTTGCTGGTTTTGGGATTACAGCAATATCTGCTTCTGTAAAGTTTTTATTTTCTTTAGCGTCTTGGCAAGCCATTACAGTCGCCATTAAAAACAATACCAGAACCTTTTTAAATACACTCATGTTTACAAATTTTTAATTAGTAATCTATATGTCTTCATAATTTATTTTGATTTTTGTTTACCGATTTTAGCCTACTCCGCTATTTTAAATTTCGCATCTTCCATTCGGTTTCCATATTCGGCATCGGCAACAGCATAATTGAAACCAGAGCGCAAACTGTAACCCGCATGCTCTCCGTTTTTATTAATAGCGATAAAACCAACTTGCAAATATTCCATGTCTTTATGGTTTTTATGTTTTGTAAAAATACGCTCTACAATTTCTTTGCAAGCTTCCAAAGGCGACTTGCCTTGGCGCATTAATTCTACAACCATAGCGCTTCCTGCGGTTCTAATTACGGCTTCTCCCAAACCCGTTGCAGCGGCCGCACCCACCTCATTATCTAAAAACAAACCAGCGCCTATTATTGGCGAATCTCCCACACGTCCATGCATTTTCCATGCCGCACCGCTTGTAGTACAAGATCCAGAAATATTGCCGTTTTCATCAATCACTAACATGGAAATGGTATCGTGATTTTCCATATTTATAACTGGCTTATATTTTGATTCTTCCATCCATTTTTTCCAATCGGTTTCAGCTTCAGCAGTTAAAAGGTTTTCTTCTTTAAAACCTTCAGATAAGGTAAATTGAAGCGCACCCTGTCCAGACAACATCACGTGTGGCGTATTTTGCATGACTTTTTTGGCTACAGAAATAGGGTGTTTTATGCCTTGTAAATAAGACACCGAACCACAATTGCTATTGTGATCCATAATACAAGCATCTAAAGTCACCTTCCCTTCTCTATCTGGATAACCGCCGTAACCCACACTACGTACTTTAGGATCGGCCTCGGGGATTCGCATGCCAGCTTCCATTGCGTCTATTGCAGATTTCCCGTTTTTTAATTGCTTCCAAGTTTCTTCATTGGCTGGTAAACCGTGATTCCAAGTTGATATTATTAATGGTTTTTTTGGTGTTTTTATAGCATGGTATGGTGCTAATTCCTCTTCCTTCACTAAGTTTTCGCAACTTAAAATCGTACTGAAACCTAAAGTCCCTAGAGCTGCATTTTTTATAAAATCTCTTCTGTTAGACATACTGTGTGTTTTTATTGATACATTTTTGAGCTTGGTGCCGTGCGGTTTCACCGAGCTTATTAGGTGTTATATACCTGTTAAAGATTAATTCACCGCCTTTAATAATCTTTTTATCTCTGATATATTTCTCTCTATTAATTTCCCGTTTAAAGTAACCGATTGCATATCTTTATACGATAAGCTGTTGTTTAAAATTTTTACTGTAAACATTTTAACATTTAATAAATACGTGATGCTCTAAAGTTCTAAATAGTTGTAAAACACAGATTGTTTATCTCTTTTAAAGGATTACACAATTAGAGCGTCAGCTTTTCCGTTTTTGTAACCAAACCAAACAATATAAGCATAACACAATATAATAATCAACAAAGCATTTTTAAACGCTATATAATCGGTTAATAACCCAAAAATTGGCGGAATAATAGCGCCACCAACAATAGCAGTGCATAATAAACCTGAAGCTTTTGGCTTTAAATAGCCAATACCATCAATTGCTAAAGTAAATATAGTTGGGAACATGATAGAATTAAACAAACCAACAGCCAAAATGCTCCACATACTTACCAAACCAACCGTGCTTACTGATACTAAAATTAAACTTATAGAAATGCTGGCAAAAATTGCCAACACTTTTCCTGGTTTTATAATCTTGGTTAGATAGGCACCAACAAAGCGACCAATCATGGCTCCAGACCAGTAGAACGTCACAAAAACGCCAACAATGGCTTTACCATCTTTATCTGTTAATCCTGAATTAAGAATGCCTTCTGCAATGGCTTTCATCATCGCATTTTCTTTAATTACAGAGACTAAATTCATATCTAAAAAGTAGTTTACCAAATAACTCCCAATAGCGACCTCGGCACCAACATAAAACAAAATACCTAATACCCCTTGCATTAATTTTTTATTTTTAAAGGCCTCAGCATAGGTTCCTGTAGACGTTTCAGAAATCATTTTTGGTAATTTGGCAAACAAAAATATAAAGGCAATAAAACTAATAAACGCTGCTAAACCCAAAAAAGGCGTTTGCACTGCTGCAGCTTCAGAGCTTAGATACGCTTCTTTAATAGCGGGCTCCAGAGTAGCAATTTCGTCTTTTGTTTTTATCACATCGCTTAGAATAAACAAGGCGCCCACGGCTGGAGCGACAGCAGTTCCTAAAGAATTAAAAGCCTGAGATAAATTTAAACGACTAGAAGCGGCATCTTCAGACCCTAAAACGGCAACAAAAGGATTCGCCGCTACTTGCAATACCGTTATACCCGCTGCCAAAATAAAGTAAGCCAACATAAAAATGCCAAAAACCCGATAGGACGCTGCTGGATAAAAAAGCAGGCACCCCAAAGCCATAGTCATTAATCCTAAAATAATACCCTTTTTATAACCTATTTTTGAAAGAATATAACTGGCTGGTATAGATAATAAGAAATAAGCTCCAAAAAATGCAAATTGTACCAAACCTGCTTGAAAATAGGATAGTGTGAACAGTTCACGCAGGCGCGGAATTAAAGAATCTACCAGAACCGTTATAAATCCCCAGAGAAAAAATAAGACCGTTAATAGAATAAATGCTGAACGATACGATTTTTGATTTGACATGCTTTGTGTTTCTTTTTAAAATTGATTCAATAAAATTTATTTGACAGAAAAATACACTTTTAAGTTAGTTTAAACCGTTGTAAAGTTCGTTTAACAATTCTTGGTCTTGGTCTAAGCTATATTCCCAAAACATGGCACCGCCTAAACCTTTTTCTTTGATGTAGGATGCTTTTAATTGTATCTCTTTAGGTGTGTCATAAGAAATAAAAATACGATCTGTAGCATTCCATAAATAAGAAGCCTTTGCAGACTCGTCGTAAAAATTCTCGTATTTACCCGTTTTTATTTTTGCTTTAATATCCCAATAAGGCACAATCATACCACCTTCTCGAGCGGGCTCATATAAGCCATCTTTTACCGAAAAAACTTTTGCCCATTGTCTGCCATAAAAAGGCATACCAAGAACCAATTTATCTACCGGAACACCAGCTTTTATGTGCCTATCTATAGCTTCTACGCCACTATTTACATTGTATTTGTCTTTTTCTGAAGGATACAAATTCGCATGATGCCCCGTTTGATGCATCCAGCCATTAAAAAAATCATAACACATCACGTTTATAAAATCGAGGTGTTTATGCGCCTCTGCCAAATCGGTATGATTCATGTATGCTTGATCTGCACCTGTTGCAATGGTTAGTAAATAATGGTTGTTGTTTTTCTTTCCTTCCTCATCTAAAGCTTTACGAATAGCTGCTAAAAGCAAGGTGAAATTATCTTTATCTGACGGACGGAAAATATTATCTTCTGCACGTTGTCCAGGATATTCCCAATCTAAATCTACACCATCAAAACCGTGCTTTTTCATCAATTCCACACAACTTTCAGCAAATATTTGTCGCGAATCTTCAAAAGCCGCCATGGTCGAAAACTGATCGGACCACACCCAGCCACCAACAGAATACAACACTTTTAAATCTGGATTTTGTTTTTTAAGTCCGATTAAGGTTTTAATTTTGGCGGCATCCGTTTCTAACTCAAAAGCTGCTTTTCCTTCTACAATATTTGCAAAAGCAAAGTTGATATGTGTTAATTTGGTTGCATCGATTTTAGAAAAATCGTAATCTTCATAACCCGCAGCATAGCCAATAATTTTATAATTTTCGTTTGTTTTTATATCGGGTTTTACTATTTTATTTGAAGCTTCTTTTTTTTCTGTTCCGTTAGAACATCCGAAAAAAAGTAATGCTAAAACTAAATACGTTAACTGTTTCATTTATTTGTCTTTTTTAAGAAAAGAGCCATCCTCTTTTATAATTAATAAGGCATTTGTAAACGGACTTTCAATAGAAATGGTATAACCAAAACTGTGGTGCTCTAAAATGGGCTGTATTGTTTCCCCTTCAACAGTAATTGGAGTGTTTGAAATATCTTTAATACGGGTTGCCCAGTTTTTATTTCTATTTTTAAAATCGTTTTGTGCCCTGTACAATTCAAATAATTTCCATTTAATTTTATCATCATTTGGGATATCAAAAACATCAGTTTCACCAGCTTTTTTTGAAGAGAAATATACATAACCCCATTTTTCTGGTTCATGCATATTAATCACGCCTTGTGGCGACCAAACCCAATTGTATTCAGGCAGGAGCTTTCCGTTCGCTTCTTTTTTACGTTGGTATTTTCCGTTTGTAAGTTGATGTTCCCAATTCACTCTTGAGAAATTTACACGCCAAAATTCATTTTTAGGGACGTTTTTTTCAAAATATGAGGTTTTAAAGATATGCCATGGCAAAGCCATTTCGACTGTCCACCCCCGATCAACATCAGTGGGATTATTTAAAGTGCCGTTTATTTTAATAGCAGATTTCATTCCTGTGGCGGTCCAATCATTTAAAACTACATTGGTTTCACGATACGGTTTTGAAAGGAATAAATCCCAAATCGTATTTAGGGCATTCACTTCAATTTCATAATAATTTTGAGCATCGCCATTGGTATCTACAAATACTTCAAAATTGTTATTGTGAAAAATAATGGCATCATGCTGTGTAATATCTGCCCAAACGTGGGGTTCTTCTAGTTTTGCAAAAATGTAAAAATAGGTGTCGTCCCAAAGCATTTTTACCTGTGTGTTATACTTTGGCTTTTTAACACCTTGAATATCTATAAAGGGCTGAGACCATGGCACTTTTTCCCAAGCCACTTCAGTATCATCTCCGTCAATTTCTAATGCTTCGGAAGTATGAAAAGCAATATAACTATTTGGAATTGTTGCGTTCTCAGATTGTGCAAAAACAGCCTTTGACACCAGTAAAATTAATAAAAAGTTAAATTTTAAAAACATAAATTCTTCTTATAAGCTATTATCTTTTGTAAACTGAACAACTTCACTCAATTTCCCAAAGGCCATAGCCACAACCGTATCTGCAGCGCCATAATATATAGCTAATTTATCTTCTTTTATATCGTGTAAAGCCGCACACGGAAACACGACATTTGGCACATCGCCTGTGGTTTCGTATAACTCTGCTGGTCCTAATAAATAAGGTTGGGTTCTGTATTTTACTTTATCAGGTTCGTTTTCGTCTAAAATTGCAGATCCCATAGCATAACGGAATCCGTTGCAGGTATTAATAACACCGTGATAAATCATTAACCAACCTTCGTTAGTTAAAATAGGAATAGGTCCTGCGCCAATTTTGGTGCATTGCCAAGCACTGTCTTCAAAAGGTGTGGTTTTAAGTACACAACGGTGCTCGCCCCAATATTTCATATCTGGACTGTAACTTATATAAATATCGCCAAAAGGTGTATGACCATTATCGCTGGGACGACTTAACATGGCGTATTTACCATTTATTTTTTGTGGAAACAAAACGCCATTTCTATTAAAAGGTAAAAAAGCGTTTTCACACTGGTAAAATTCTTTAAAATCGAAGGTATATGCAATCCCAATGGTTGGTCCATGGTAGCCATTACACCAGGTAATCCAATATCGATCTTCAATAAATACAACCCGTGGATCGTACTTATAGTCCGATTCAATCATATCGGTATTGCCCGCTTGCATGATAATAGGTTCGTGATTGATATCCCAATCGATACCATTTTTACTAAAACCAGCAAAAATATTCATTTGTACCGCTTTATTATCACACCTAAAAACACCTGCAAAACCACCTTTAAAAGGGACTACAGCACTATTAAAAATACTGTTGGAAGTTGGAATATCATATCTATTTATAATTGGGTTTTCTGAATATCGCCAAATTACATCGTTGCAACCATCTGGTTTATCTTGCCAAGGAATTGTACTCATTATAGTTTCTTTTTTTAAGCCTCCTAACCCCAAAGGGTACTGAAGCGTTTAAATTATTTATTTTTGTTAATCTTTTCTCTATTCTCTATACCTTGTAATTTGTACTTTGTACCTTGTACTACTTTCTTTCTTCACTTAATTCGGAATTTTTCTAACTTTATCTAGCCATGTGAATTTCAAGATAATAGTCGTTATTAAAAACACACCTAAAGAAATAAATGCTTTTGGATAATCACGAATAATAAAATAGATAGGCAATACAATCATGCTAGATTGCCAAACAATCCCAATGGCACAATTTACCATATCTCTCCAAAACTCTGAATTTCGTTCTATTTTTTTATTGTCCTTCTTCAATTCTTTCAACACCGGTTTCCAAAATCCCCATGGGTGAACGTTGGCGTAAAAAGATTTCAGAACGTCCATATTAGTTGGTTTACTTAAATAGGTTCCTAGAAACGAACCTAATAATGAGAACCCGAAAATTATTGGGAATAAGAAAATAGCAGACATCTGCGCTAATTCAAAAAGCAGAGTGCCTTCCGTTAAATTGGCTTTATTTTGATCTAACAAAAACTGTAAACTGGCAACAACTAATCCAGACAACATACCCCAAAAATAGCCCCAACCATTAAATCGCCACCAAACCCATTTTAAAAAATTGGCAGCTACATAACCACCAAATAAAGAACTGGTAATCCATAAGGTTAATGAATTAATGGAGTCTGCAAAAAATCCCATAAAAACCCCTAAAGCAACTACCGAAAAGGATGCGATATGGCTGGCTTTAATATAGTGCTTATCGGTAGCTTTTGGCTTAAAGTATTTTTTATAAATATCGTTTACAATATAAGCGGGTCCAGCATTTACAAACGCTGAAAACGTGGACATAAAGGCAGCTAAAAGACCAGCTAAAAGTAATCCTTTAATGCCAACAGGTACGTGAAAATTAATCACTTGAGGTAATAGAATTTCTAAATCGCCACCAGTAAGATTAGGATTTGCCGCCATTTGAGGTGCCAAAACCACTAAAGCAATTACAACCACTCCTCCAATTAATAAATAGCGCGGAATAAACAATACTAAATTTGTAAAACCACTCATATAAGCCGCTTCTTTTACGGTTTTTGTTGATAAAATACGCTGCATATCAAAACTTGGCGTTGGTCCAGCGATGCTTGCAAAGAACCCTTTAAACAAGCTCATCCCGATTAAAGCACCAAACATTTTATAACCTTCAGAATCGACTAAATCATTAAATTTTTGAAATTCTGAATTCCAGTGTGTGTCTAATTCCCAATCAAAAAAAACAGTTTTCCATTCTTCGGTAATCACACTTGTAATTTCCATATCGCTAAAAGCAAAAAACGTGTATGCCGCAACTAAAACACCTGCTAGAACCATTATACCATACTGTAAAACCTCGGTCGCTACCACAGAAAACATACCGCCTTTTATAGTATAAATGGTAGTTAGCAAAATAATGATTAAAGCATAAGATTGTTCTGAAGTTAACCATTCTGAGTTGCCCACAAACAACGCTAAATCCCAAGGTAAAATAACGGTTAAGAATTTACCAACACCTTCAAAAAAGTAAGCAATAAAACCAATGGCAGCAACTACTGCAAAAAGTGCTACAATTTTGTGTGAAGCGCGACCAGCTTTGTCGTCGCCAAAACGGGTTAAAATCCACTCAGAGCCCGTCATGATATCCGAGCGTCTAATCCAAACGGCCAAGAACATCATAATAAAAATCTGGTTCCATATAGGCCACAACCACATGAGCATAAAACTCTTTGTGCCATATAGAAAAAGCCAACCCACCATTAAGGCTGTTCCAGAAATATCGAACATTCCAGAACCGTTGCTCAATCCTAAATAATACCATTTAATGGATTTACCACCTAGAAAATAAGAATCTAAACCTTTGGAGGCTCTTTTAGAAATCCAGATGCCTACCCACAATGTTAAAATGATGTAGATTGCAATAATTGAAACATCAATACTATTCATTTGTTGGTGGTTGTTAGTTGTTAATTATTGTTGATAATAGTTAATTTTAGATGCCCCAATTTTTATTAGGCTCAGGTCCCATAACAAAATGCAATGTGCCTCCGTTTAGTATCTCTTCATGTGAAATATTTGTGGTATTGAAAACCTTACCGTTTAAAGTCGCAGATTGTATATAGAAATTTTTATCTGAAACATTTTCTGCTTTAATTATAAAGGTTTTGCCATTTGGAAGATTGATCGTCGATTTCTCGAAGATTGGCGTTCCTATTTCATAGTCGCCCGAAGCCGGATTCATAGGGTATAAACCCACAGAACTCAAGACGTACCAAGCAGACATTTGTCCGCAATCTTCGTTACCACTCAAGCCGTTTGGCGTGGTATTGTATTGAGTATCCATAATATGACGCGCCCAATATTGTGTTCTCCAAGGTTGATTGGCATGGTTAAACATATAAGCGATATGGTGACTAGGCTCGTTACCATGCGCATATTGCCCGATGAGTCCCGTAATATCTGCCGAAATATTATCGCCGGTAATTTCAGAGCTTTCTGTAAATAATTGTTCTAAACGTTTTGTGAAGGTTTCGTTGCCGCCGTGTAGCCCAATTAAATCGGTAACGGCGTGTGGTACAAACCAGCTGTGTTGCCAAGCATTGCCTTCAGTATAATCAGTTTGTTCTCTGTGGTTAGAATGTTTTGGATCGAAGGGTTCGTTCCAAGATTTACCGTCTTCAGATTTACCACGCATAAAGCCTGTTTCATTATCAAATAAATACGCATAGGCCTTCGATCGATTTAAGAAAAATTGATAATCGTCATCTTTACCCAAGGCTTTTGCCATTTCTGCAACACACCAATCGTTATAAGCATATTCTAAGGTTATGGTCACCGACTCGTCTATTAACGTATAAGGAATATAACCGTATTTCTTATAATTAATCAATCCGCGTTCGTCTTGCGTCATGGTATTTTTCATTGCTTCGAAGGCTTTTTCGGCATCAAAACCACGAATCCCTTTTTTGTAAGCCTCAACAATAACAGGTATAGAATGATAACCTGTCATAGTATTGGTTTCGTTGCCGTATAAGGTCCAAACTGGCAATATTTTTTTAGTTTCGTAATAGGCTAACATAGAATTCACCATATCTGAAACTCTATCTGGTTCCATTAAAGTTAATAACGGATGTTGCGCTCTAAAGGTGTCCCAGAGTGATAAGGTAGAATATGCGGTGTAATTTTTTGCCGTAACAATGCTATCATTTTCTAATCGGAATTGACCATTTTTATCACTAAAAGTAACTGGTGCTAACTGCGCGTGATACATGGCCGTGTAAAAAATAGTTTTTAAAGAATCTACAGGAGTTTCAACTATTATGTGAGATAAGGCCTTATCCCAAATGTTTTCTGCTTCAAGTTTTTCTGCTTCAAAATTAAAAGTATCTGCCTCTAAATTGGCTTTTGCATTTTCTACACTTACTGATGACAATGCCACTTTGGCGTGTAATTCATTACTATCATCAGCATTAAAAAACAACTGTGAAGATGTTTTTGTACTTTCGGCAAAATCTTTATTGGATAGCTTACCGTCTTCATAGAGCTTATAATTTGCAATTGGTTTAGAGAATTTAGCAACAAAAAATACTTTTTGATTTTTAGCCCAACCCGTACTAAATCGATAACCGCTAATGGTATATTTGTCTTCAATTTTTATGGAGGTTTCTAAAGCTTTATCCCAATTAATGGCAAATCCTAAATTTATGACTACCGATTGTATATCGTCTTGATTAAAGGTGTATTTATGACTTGCTGTTCTTTTTGAAGTTGTTAATTCCACATTAATATTATGGTCTTCTAAAAATACTTGATAATACCCTGGTGATACTTTTTCGTTGTTATGATTATAAGCCGATTTGTAGGAAATACTATCTCTCGAGATTGGATTAATAGATAGATCGACTTCTTTATTTACGGGCATGAATAAAATATCAGCCAGGTCGCCAATACCCGTTCCACTAAGATTTAAATGACTAAAGCCAATAGCTATAGAATCTGAATAATGATAACCAGAACACCAATCCCAAGCACTAATGCCATTTACGGGGCTAACTTGCAACATCCCAAAAGGTACAGTTGCTCCAGGGTATGTGTGCCCATGGCCGCCAGTACCAATAAAAGGATCTACATAATCTAGCAAAGATGTTGTTTTAATAGGCTTATGCTCGGTTTTTTTATTACAGCCCATTATAAAAATTAGACTAAAAACTAGTACATATATGGTTTTCATTTACTTAAATTTTAAAATTAAAGATTTTTAAATGTGGTACTGTATTTTAAATCGTTTGCTTCTCGAAAGCCGTCTTTTGTAACCTGTATAGGAATGCAAGTAAACATCCATTTCCACGAATTTGTATCTTGTGGAATTTTCAACAAAACTTTATTCCAACCCTTTTTTAAGTTGATTTTTGTTGGTGCTCTATAAAAATAATCTTCGTCTATAAATGGAATTTCATCGGTTTTTGTACCTAGATTTGGTTGTTTCCAAACAGGTGGTGCAATTTCGATGTCATTCACCCAAATTTTTGGTTTTGTGGTATGCCAGTCGCCTTGATCTGGAAAAGGCCCCACTCGCCTGCCGCCAGATCTAGACCAACCCTGAAAACCTACCCAGAAATCTTGAACTCGGTCGTCTGGCGAATATATAGATGTGTAAGCGTAATACGTGCCTTGTTTTGCCTCAGTCACCGCAGGAAAACCAAAAAAATGCTTTAGATGAATGGTGCCACCCACATGAGAATCTGTCCAAGTAAATGGCTTTCCATTAATTTCATAAGATGATTTGATGTTTTTTTCTACAGGAAAAGACTTCTCCACATCACCACCGTGATTAAAAGGTCCTATTAATTTCCAATGCTTATCGGTTTGCCTAATATATTGAAACTCTTTGCCTTTAAAAAACAAATCTCTATGTGTTATTACCTTGTCTTCAAAAGCTTTAAACGCATTAAATTCCTGGGTGCCTTTTGCTGGCAGTTTAGCCCAATATTCTGGATAATCTTTTGCTCGACCGTTCCAAATAGCATCGGCGTAAAACACCATAGACGGATAAATAGGATTTTGAATTAAAATATCTCTTTCATCATTTATATTATTGTCTGGCCAAGCGGCTAAAATACCGCCAAGCGCTAAAGCATCGCCTTTAGGCTGTCTGGTAGGTTGCTGAAAAAACAGACGTGCCATACCAGCAAACGGGTCTAAATGATTGATGTAATTACTCCTAGAATCTATAAAGCGATGGCCTTTTCGGCCCTCATGATAGGCCCAAAGTTGGTTGATAGACGTAGAATCTCTTTTTACTACAATACCCTCTTTCCAGACAATAACTTCTCTATTGTTCTTTCTAATCAAATTCATGATTTCAAAAATAACATCTTGAGAAACACGCTCGTAATCGTTACGTACCTCGTCGGTTCCAATATGAATGTATGGCATGGTTTCGGCATCTGCTAAATTCATAAGCTCTTGAAACAAATCCATTAAAATGGGTTTTACTTTGGGGTCGCGCATGGCATCAATTTGCAAGGCCTTTCTAAAAGCGTCGGTGTGTCCCGGAATGTCAAACTCTGGAATGACCGTTATTTTTCTTTCCTTACAAAAAGCTAGAATGTCTTTAAAATCTTCTTGTGTATAATAATTACCTTTTTGTCTAGAGGTAGCGTGTTCTGCTTGTAACTCTGGATAGATTTTACTTTCTAATCGCCATCCTGGATTATCGGTTAAATGCCAATGAAACACATTGTACTTATACTGTGCTAAGACTTCAATTTGCTCTTTTAGTTGCCCCACCGATTGAAAATTACGACCTGTATCGTGCATAAAACCACGAATCTTAAATGCGGGCGAATCGATTATCTCCACTTTAGGTAAAACCCCTTTTTCATTTTTTTTTCTGAAAATCTGTTTTAAAGATTGAATGCCGTAATATATGCCTTTATCAGTATGAGCTGCAATTACTATTTTATCTGAAATGCTTAAGGTATAGGCTTCATCATTATTATTATTATTATTATTATTATTATCAACAGAACTGTTTTCTTTTATTAATTGAATCTTTAAACCATTTTCAGAAATTGGTATCCCCTTTGTTTTGAAAAATTCGACCACTAATTTTGCTTCATTTTCAAAACTGGAGCTTTCAATATTAATATCTTCAAAATGAAGCTCTTGATCACCAAAACGAATTTCTTTTGGTATTGGAATTATTGGGTATTTATCTTCAAGGTTAACGGCATTAGAGCCCACACATCCTGAAATAAAAACTCCGGTAAGTATTAAATAAATTATAAATTTAATTTTTGGTAAGGTCATTTTACAACTAATTTATTTTGTTAATCTAAAAACCACAACATCTCTGGCAGGCACTTCAATTTTATAATTAATATCGGTAGTCCCGATTACTTTATTTTGCCATAAATTTTTAACTGAATATTTTCCAGAAAACTTTTTGATTTGCAGTTTAGACCAATCCACTTCGTATTTTTTATTCTTAATTTCTCTATTAAATAAGCAAATAGCAATTTCACCATTGGATAGTGGTTTTTGCCAAACCTCGAAATTACCGTAGTCTTTAATCTTAAAACCTTGTTTACCCAAAGCATCTTGGTTTATCGCAATTAACTCTTTATTTGTTAGTATTTCTTGATCGCTAAAAGACATGGTTCTTAGGTCGTTCCCTGCCATTAAAGGTGCTGCCAACATAGCCCACATACTAAAATGTGCTCGGGCTTCGTTTATAGGCATGTTGTTACCAACGGCGAGCATATCGGGGTCGTTCCAATGTCCGGGTCCCGCATATTTTTCCAAGCCGACTTGCATATCTACTAAATCGGACCATCCAAAGAGGTTGCCATTTACATTACCATCAAACCTACCATTCATATCAATATCAAGAGTGGTTCGCCATAGATGTCCAACATCTTTTGCCCATTCCCAAGGTTTGTTCTCGCCCCATTCGCACATACTAAACACAATAGGTCTGCCTGCCTTATACAGGGCATCTCGCATTAATTTGTACGACTGTTTCGCATCCTGTCCTTCGGTAAAGCACCAATCGTATTTTAAATAATCGACGCCCCATTTGGCATAGGTTTCGGCATCTTTAAATTCATAACCTTTACTTCCAGGACGGCGTGCACAAGTCATTGTTCCTGCATCAGAATAAATACCAAATTTTAGACCTTTGGCATGAACATAATCTGCCAAAGCTTTTATACCCGAAGGAAATTTCTCTTTATCGACAATAATATAGCCGTTGTCGTCTCGTCCTATTTGCCAACAATCATCAATAACGATATACTCGTAACCCACATCTTTTAAACCTTTTTCTACCATGGCATCGGCCATTTCTCTAATTACCGTTTCATTAACGCCTTCACATTCAAAAGCATTCCAACTGTTCCATCCCATAGGAGGTGTTAAGGCGAGGTTCTCGAATTTTTGAGCATAAATATCTTTTGCTGATAAAAAACAGACTGTTAAAAATAGGTAAAATGCTTTCATTTGATGGTGTTTTTAAATTATCTAATCTGTGGTATTTGAAAATGTTGGTGCTGGTAAACCGTATTTATTTATAAGATTTGCACGAGTATAAGACGTGTAGCCATATCTCACGAATCTGGGTTTTGTAATCTTTTCTGACCAAACTATCAGCCTATCGCCTTTAATTTCAGCATTAGCTTTTACGAAAACTTTATCTTCTCCAGCTATTTCTAAATCTTTTACGGCAGAGCCATCAATGGTTTTCAAACCTTTACTGAATTTAAAATGGACTTCCAATTTGTCTTTTATCACATTTACAAAATCTAACAAAGGTCCCGAATACGCCACTGGTTTATTGTAAGATTTGGCTAAGGCGACTTTAGCTAATCGCTCACCAATAATCCATTTTTGTGTAGGATGCACGTCGGTTTTATGACCAACATCTAAAGATACAGCCATTCCAGTATTATGAATAGCTAATAATTTGCGCTGCGAGTCTCTAAAGGCACCCCAATTGGGACGGTTAATGCTACTCAATTGGGTATAATAAAAAGAAAGTTCTGGCTTGTTAAAATGTATACGCCAATCGTTAACTAACATTTTAAATAGTTGTGTATGTAAATCGATATGCTCTGTGTTCGATTCTCCTTGATACCAAATAACCCCTTTAAAATTGAAATCTCTAAGTGGTAGAATTCCTGTATCAAATAAAAACGTGGCATCGTAAGGATGTCTCGCTTTTAAATTTTTATTACGATTAAAATTTTCAGATTTTCTTTTAGACACCCAAGAGTCCATCAACGGATTTTGCCATGAATCATTAAGTAAACTAATGGTTTCGTGCGTTTGCTCCATGCGTTCTCTGCTTATCCAACTTTGTATGGGCGAGCCGCCAACAGCGTTACAAATAATGCCAACAGGCACGTTTAATTCTTTTTGAAGCTGATAAGCAAAAGCGTAAGCTACCGCAGAAAAATTCTTTATAGCGTCTTTATTATTGTGACTCCAACCAGAATATTTAAAATAATCGTTTGTACTTAAATGTGTTAACTCTTCATCATTAAATGGGTTTCCATGTAAGACCTTTGGATCCATGGAAAACACAAAAATTTTCGAATGGAGTGAGTCTTTTAAAACGGAAGATGCCGATTGCATTTCTCGCACTTTGAAATCCATATTAGATTGTCCAGAAGCCAACCAAACTTCGCCAATATACACGTTATTAAAATGAATGTTTTTTGATTGTTTTGATTGTATTTTAAGCGGATAAGGCCCGCCAGCTTTCATCGCAGGTAACGTAATTTGCCAAGCTCCATTTTCTGGTACTTTTACGGTTGCATTTTGATTATTTAAAGCAACCGTTATAACATCGTTCGCGTTGGCTGTGCCAGAAATAACAAGCGGTGCATTTTGTTGAAACACCATGTTTTCACCATAGTATTCTGGGAGTTTTAGTCCGCCAAAATTCCCAGTAATGGCGCTATATACTTTCTGTGCTATTACGGTAGCCCCTTGTTTTGTGGGATGTAAATGATCCGGGAAATATTCTGGATAACGATATAGGGGTTCATGCAGATTTATAATATCTACGCTTGCTTTTTTAGCAATGGTTTCGATTTTATCTTGAATGTCTTGAAAACTTTCACGCATACCCTCTTCGAACCAATGGTGCCCAGAAAAAGTAGGTGTCATTTTACAAATGATGACTTTAGGTTTTGATGGCAGATTTTTATAAATCGCTATCATGTCTAAATAATCCGAAATAAATTCGTCTTTATGTTTTGGCCAATTGTTATTGCCTTGATCATTTAATCCTAAATGGATAATTACAATTTGAGGTGCGAAGTCTTGAGATGCTTTAAATTCAGATTTATCCCAATAAGGTTTATGCCCATTTTTAAGCATGGTAGCGCCAGAGAATCCAAAATTGGCCACCTGATATTGGGCGCCGAGTAAATTTTGTAATTGGGCAGGGTAAGCATTGGTGGCTCTACCTTCAATACCAGCACCATAAGTCACAGAATTTCCAACGCAAGCCACTCTAATAGTTTGTCCGAAGCCCATACAAGTCATAAAAAACACTATAAATACACTGCTATTAATTATTTTACGAGACATGTTTTTTGTTTGAATTAAAACCAAATGGCATACTACTTTTCAGGTGTCCTTAATGTCTGGCTATCTTAAATTAACTTCTGAATAAAAAACAAATTGGGCGCTGACGAAAGGTTCAAATTTTTAAAAATGAATAGCATCTCGACAACGCCCAACTTAATAATAAAACCTATAAAATGAGAATTGTGTTATTCCCTTTTATGTGTGCGAACTAAAACTATTCTTGTTTTTTTGGTGCTTTATAGCTGTCTTTTCCATCGGTTAACCATTCTAATGAGAAGCTAACAAACTCATTGTTTTTGTATTCGTCCTTTTCAAAAAATAGACCTATATCACCGTTTTCCAAAATAGTTAAAGACGAGTAAGCCGATGAACCTGGATACACGGTCTTCCCTTCACTCCACGTTTTTCCTTCATCGTAACTAATACGAACAGACATATTTACACGCTTGTTTTTAGATTGGGCATTAGAAAAAAGTATTCTATTTTTTTCGTATCCATCTTCAATGGCTGTATATCGAATAATACTTGCATTACAACCAGGATCAATTAATTCTGGTACTGGATTGGTCTGCCAAGTTTTACCGTCGTCGTTAGAAGTATGTACATAACGTATGCCTTCTTTATTCACTCTGGCGTTAATCATTAAAGAGCCATCTGCAAGTTCAATAACCTTAGATTCATCAGCAGGTAAAACAGGTGTATCGATAAAATACCAAGTTTTACCATGGTCGTCACTTCCAAATAAGTGCAAACCGCTATTTAGGTTAACCATCGTGTGTAATAGTTTTCCTGAACGTGTTTGAATACCACGACCTGAAGTAATAAATTTAAAATCTTTATGCCATTCTGGCTTTGCAATTTGAGACGTGATATCTTCTGGCTCGCTCCAGGTTTTACCATTGTCTGAGCTCTTCATAACGTGTAAATAGTAAATGTCTTTTTCGGTGTCTAAATTCATGTAATTATAGAACATAAAAATATCGCCTGTAACTTCATCTACAATCATTGATGGATCGGAAGCCGATTTACCTTCTGGAAAATCGATCACCATCTCAATAGGTGTCCACGTTTTACCATTATCGCTACTTCTTCTAACAATAATATTAATATCTCTACTCCATTTTAAGTCACCACAATCTGGCACGCGCTGATCGATAGCGGCAATTAAATCGCCGTTAGGTGCTGTGACAATGGCAGGAATCCGGTAACAATTAACACCCTCTTCCATGCCTGCATTAAACAGTGCTACAAATTCTAAATCCTCTTTCTTGGGCTCATTATTCTCAACTCGCTCTGCATTCTTATTATCTTTACAAGATCCTAATAATACCATCATTAGTAATAAAACTGTACTTCTAATCATTTTTATTTATTTTGCTGGTTAATAATTATTTATTTTTGATTGGCTTCAATTTTTTCAAAAGACTGCCAACATTGATACATTGCTCTTGGTACATGGAAACAGCCTTTCCACTTACCCCCTTTTAAGTTTAATAAAACCTCACCCTGACGGTTTAAATAACCAAACCATTCGCCATTTTCTGGATCTGAAAAATGAGCCCAAGCGTAGTCGTGAACCTTATGGTACCATTTTAAAATTTCAGGGTTTTTAGTGTGTTCGTATGCTTTTGCAAGTGCTACTAAGGTTTCTAAATGTACCCACCACAGTTTTTGGTCCCATTCTAATTGCTGAGGGGGATGTCCTTTGGCATCCATAAAATAGAAAATGCCATCATATTTATCATCCCAGCTATAGTCTAGAATTGTTAAAATCGTTTCGGTAGCTTTATCAATAAGAGCTTGGTCGTTTTTACGTACACCAATATCTATCATAAACCACATGGCCTCAATGCCATGTCCTGGATTTAATAAACGTCCATTAAAACTGTCATGATGCTCGCCGTTTGGTAAAACATTTTCAAAAATTAAACCTGTTTTTTTATCTAGGAACACCTCCATAACTTGATGGATGCTGTAATCTATAGTTTTTTCTACTTCTTTTGGGTCTAAAATGGCCTCTAATTCCAGTACCAAATTAGATAAAATCATAGGAAGTGAAAATCCAACTAGTGGTCTTGTATCGGTATTTTTTTCGTACTTACCTTTTGGATTCTCGATTCTATTTAAAATATTAAAATAGGTCTTTTTGGCAAGTGCTTTTACCTCCTCATCACCAGAAGCTATAGCATACTGACTAAACGCCATAGCCGCAAAGCAATCTGAAAATATGTTATAAGCTTGCACTAAGGGTTTACCATCGGCCGTAACAGAAAAATAAAAGTCTCCTTCGCTGTTCATGCCGTATTTACGCAAAAAATCTATACCATTCTTAGCAATGGCCAACCAATTTTCATTTTTCTCAACTTTGTTGTAAAGCATTGAAAAAGTCCAGGCTTGTCGCCCTTGAAGCCAAATAAATTTATCGGTATCATAAACATCTCCCTTAGTGTTTAAACAGGTAAAATAACCGCCATTTTTTTGGTCGATAGAGTGCTTTTCCCAAAATGGAATCACATCATTAAGTAACGTATCTTTATAAAGTTTAGAAAAATTCATGTATTAGAGATATTTTAAAAATTATCTTTAGTTTTTGAATAAAAAAATTGTATTTTTATATGTCAGACATAATACAAACATAAGGAATTATCTATTTGTATAACGTGTTTTACAAAATAAATTACATGAAAACAAACCTCAAAAAAATAGTACCCATAGAAAACTTATCGCTTGTAGATAAAGTAGAGCTTCGATTAAAACAATATTTTAAAGACAATAATTTAAAAATCGGTGATCCTATACCGAAAGAATTAGAGTTTGCATCAGCTTTAGGTGTAAGTAGAACCGTTATTCGAGAAGCGCTTTTAAGATTGAGAACCATAGGTGTAATAGAGTCCAAAAAACGAAGTGGGATGGTGCTAACTCAACCTGATATTATACAAAACTTTGAAAAAGCTATTCAATACAATTTACTAGGAGAAGAAGCCTTAGTCGATATTTTCGAGCTCCGATTGATTTTAGAAATGGGTATGGCCGATTTATTATTTGCTAGAAAAACCCCGGAAGACATTGCTGTACTAGACAAAATTGTTTCTAAGCAAGAAAAAGAAGAACAAGATACCACAATTTTTAGTTTAGAACACGAAATTGCTTTTCACGGAAAATTATATGAAATGTCTCGCAACACGACATTACAGCGGTTTCAAAACCTTTTATTGCCTGTTTTTGAATATGTACACGACAATATGCCAGAAGGTGCTAAAGATTATAAATATTCTAAAGGAGAGTTTGTCACACATAGGGATTTGTTTAAAATATTAAAAGACGGCGATGCGGCAACATTTAGAGAAGCCATGCGAAATCATCTTGAACCGCACTTTGATCGTATTTTAGCCATGGTTAAACTATAATTTTTTCGGTATTGTCTTTACAAAATCGCACATGAAGTTATTACTATCGAGCAAAAGCCGAAAAGAGTTAAGGATTTTTATTCGGGATACGGTCTTCTACTAAAGTACCCTAGAAACGCTAAAACTTATTGTTTTTTAAGATTTAACTGGGCGCAATGATATCTCGCATTATACCAATACCCAATTAACCATGTCATGTCGCCTATAATTCGTTTACTCACATCTTTCTATTTTATAAATAGGTGTTCATGATGCGCTTCGAAGTTCTTTTTCGTCTGTATTTTAGTACAATACAAAACCACTTTGGCTATGCTTTGATTTTAGCTCACGCCCATATTATAGTAAAATAACGAGTTTGTGAATCTGCGATTTCAATCTCATCTGAGCAAAAAATAATTCAAATTAACAATACGAAATTTAAAAATTAAATTGGTATTATCTCGTAAACACTTCCATTCAAAACCAAGACCAGATTTAAAACAAAAAAGCCACCTTTAAATAGATGATTTAAAGATGACTTTTAAAACTAGAATTTCTAAAACTTTATGTTCTAATGGTATTATTTACTGAACAAATCGGCTAAACCAATAGCGTCTAGTTCTTGTTTTATAATTTTATAATCATTATCCGTCAAAGTAGAATGCGGGAATCGCGATGGACCGCAATCGATACCCAACACTCTCATAAACCCTTTACCTACACCATTAAAGCCCCCTTTACTGTCTAAAATTTCTACGAATCGAATGGCTTTTGTTTGTAAGTCTGCAGCCTCTGCCATTTTACCTTTCTCGAAAAGATCTTTTATTTTGTAATACAATGGTGCTAAATGGTTGTATGTGCTACCAACCCATCCTGTTGCACCTAAAGGCAAGCTGTTAATAAATAATTCGTCGTACCCAAAAAGTATATTAAATTTACCGTTTGATACTTTTTTACTATGCTGAAAATCTATTAAATTATTATTAGTAAACTTAATACCTGCCAAATTGGGTATTTCGTTTTCTGCAAGTTTTAAAAAATCATTCATATTAAAATTAGCCCCTGTTAAAACAGGAATATGATAATAATAGAACGGAATATGAGGTGCACAGGCAGCCACTTCTTTACAATACTGAACCAATTTATCGATGGCATTTAACCTAAAGTAATAAGGCGCTAAAACCGCAATGGCGTCCACTTTATCTGCAGCATAAGTTGCCAATTCTTTTGCTTCATGCAAATTGGCATGACCAACGTGATCGATTAAATATAAATCTTCCGATTTGTTTTGAGACCAAGCTAAGGTTATTTCTTTGCGCTCTGCAGTAGATAAGGATGTAAAATCTCCTGTAGATCCATTCATAAAAATACCTGAAACTTTATTATTGATTAAAAACTGACTATAATCTTTAATCTTTGCGGTATTCAAAGAACCGTCTTTGTGCATAGGTGCATAAGCTGCAGCTATTAAATTTTTTATTTTCATGTGTTTATATGTATTGTTTTTTCATCGGTCTTATGCCATATCCATTATATCACTTGTATGGGTATCACCTGTTTTAATTATGGATGTTTTATAAGATTTAATGTCGTATTTTAGTTCAAAACGTAAAAAAAGAGAGTTCAAGCTATTTACTCAAACTCTCTTTTGTTTACTATCTAACTAATAAAATAATTATTTAGTAACCTGGTGTTTGAACCAGCAATGGGTTTCTTCCTATCATATCTGCTGTAATAGGTAGTAACATTTTATATTCATCGCCAGGATTTAAAAAAGGCACATTATTTATGACAAAACTATTACCAGCTCGTCTTAAATCCCACCATCTTTTACCTTCTCCAATAAACTCTTTATAACGCTCATCTAAAATAGCATTGGCATTATCAGTTTGCGAGCTATTTGTATAAGCATGAATCGCAGGATTATAATTAGCACCATAAGCTCGTTCTCTTATTTGGTTTATTTCACCCGAAGGGTCCTCTCCTAATAAATTTTTTGCTTCGGCTAACAATAAAAGAACATCTGCATATCTATAAACTGGTACATCACTCTCAAAAATTCTACCTCCTGCACCATCTTCTCTACCCAAAAACTTAGAGAACACCGCACCAAAATAATTTGCGGCGTCATAGTTTGGATATCCAGCTCCGCCATTATCATTGGAATATAAATAAATAAAATTAGCGGCTTTACGAGTATCGTCATTATCATCTAATAATAACAATGTTTTTTCTTCTGGACCAAATCTATTTGCACCATTTATTACAAAATCTTGCATTGACGTACCGTCACTATTAAATGTAGGTGAAATTTCGGTAGCTCTTCCTGTAAAACTGTTATAAAAGTTAGAGGCCTCATTCTCCTTGTACTGCACCGCAAAAATAAACTCATCATTACCTTCATTATCGATACCCCATAAATTAGCATAATCATTTTCTAAACTAACGCCTAGGCTTGCAATTTGATTTAAAGCAGATTTGGCCTCAGTAAAATCTGCCGCACCACCACCTAATACATTACCAGACCATATGAAAACATCTCCTTTAAGCGCTAATGTTGCAGCTTTAGACCAATACACCTTACTATCTGCCCAAAAACTATTATCTGATCCAAATAAACTTAAAGACATAGCAATATCAGACTTAACTAATTCCATAACCTCACTTTGAGGTGATCTAGCTTTACTCAATCCTTCAGGACTTATATCAGCCAAAGGCTCTAATGAAATTGGAACGTCGCCCCAAGTTTTTAAAAGGGTATAATAATAAAAGGCTCTTAAACCATAAGCTTGACCAAGTAAATGATTCCTATCCGATTCATTAACAAATGCAACATTGGGTGCATTAACAATAAAATCGTTAAGCTTATGAATGTTTGAATAAAAACCACTCCAGCCACCAAATGGAGCTGTTGTTGCCGTTATATTAGACTCAATTAGACTAATAAATGAAGGTGACTCAAATGTGTTTCCACCCCATATGTCGCTTCTTATTTCTCCTAATAACCAAAAATTAAAGTTACTACTGCGGTATGTGCCATACAACCCCGTATGAGCAGCTCTTGCACCTTCTTCGGTATCCCAAAAACCGGCGGCTGTTAATTGACTAGGGCTTGTAATTTCAAGTTCGCTTTCGCATGAACTCAATCCTAGCAATGCAAATAAAATGTATATATATTTTTTCATTGTTTGTAATTATTTAAAATGAAACATTTAACCCTATAGTAACCGTTCTAGGCATAGGAAATTCACCAAACTGCACGCCTCCTTTCTCTGGAGAGTCACCACTGTAACTTTTAAAATAATGTAAATTAGAACCTGTAACATAAATACTCAAGTTGTTAATAACATTTTTAAAATATTCTGTCGGTACGTTATAGCTTAAGGTTATTTCTCTTAAAGCTAAATAATCTCCTTTTTCCCAGAAACGAGTCGAACCAAAGTTACCTCTTAATATATTTCTTTGAGCGTCTACAAATATGAAACGCGGTAAATCTGTATCAGTATTAGTAGGCGTCCAAGAATTTAATACTTCAACAGGTTGATTTAAGTTACCTTGTGTTTGCGCTAGACCTTTAACTCGAATATGATTATTTACAAGGTGTCCCGTAGCAAAATCAGTTTTAATAAATAAATTAAAATTTTTGTAAGTTAAACTAGATGTAAAACCACCAACAAAATCTGGTGTTGCTCTACCAATAACTTTTCTATCTAAACTATTAATTACATTATCACCATTTTGGTCTACCCAAGCCACATCACCAGGAAAACGTTGTGTCCCATTAGGTAATAGCTCATCAACTCTAGTAGCGTGAGCATCCACAGCGTCTTGATTCGCATAGATGTAATCTTGCTCATAAGTTACAATTAAATCATTACCAACTCGTTGCCCTTCTTGCAGACCACCAACCCATTCATTTTGTCCAGTTGTAGGATTGTAAATTTCTGTTCCGCCTTGCCTATTCAATTCATTATCGTTTTCAGGTAACTTAATTACATAATTCTTGTTACTAGTAACGGTTGCTCCTATGTTCCAAGTCACATTTTCGTTTCGAATAACATCGGCATTCATTTCCAATTCAAAACCTTTATTTCTAATTGTTCCGTTATTTGTAAGTACACTGCTAAATCCAGTATAATAAGGCAATGTTAAATCAGCAAGCTTATCCTTAACATCTCTAGAATAAACATCAGTTATGAAATTAAGGCGGTTATCAAAGAATGATATATCTAAACCAACATTAAAGGTAGTAGATTTCTCCCAAACAAGATCTAATGTTGGTAAACCAGTATTGGCATAACCTGTTTGGCCATTGTATGTGCCTTGAGAGCCATAAGAGCCAAAAACAAGGAAGTTGCCCCGATCAGAAATAACTTCTAAATTTCCATTCTCGCCATAACTTATTCTAGGTTTTAATTGAGATACAAATTTGCCCAAAAACGAGTTTTGTATAAACTGCTCATTATGAGCATTCCATCCTAAAGACACACTAGGGAAAAAGTCAAACTTTTTATTTCCTAGTTGTGAAGATCCATCACGCCTAAACGTTGCAGAGACTAAATACTTGCTATCAAAATCGTATAATAATCGACCAAATGTTGATACCAGTGCATATTCGGTTTCAAAACTTGAAGCTCCAGTTGGCTCTGCTCCAGCATTAAGTGTTTCAATTAAATCGGTTGGAGAGCCTTTTGTGCTTGCAAAAGAAGAAAACACATTTTCTTTAAAATACTCAGCTCCTAACAGCGCATTAAACTTATGGTTTCCAAAATTAACGCCATAATCTAAAGTTCCTGTGAGTTGATTTCTTAAAGTTCTCGTTAAACTAGTTGATGCGTTACGCGATGTGTTGAGTGTGCTTGATGTACTCCCTTGTCTATAAGCCCTATTAAAAGCTTCATCATGATTATTTATTGTGAAGTGACTTGCTTTTACGGAAGCCGTTAAATTTTCTATAATATCGTAATCAATACCAACAGATGCTGTTAAACGTTGTTCTAGATTTTTCCTAACAAATTTATCCTGATAATACAAAGGATTACCAAAACCTGCATTAGTACCTGGACTTAAGATGTTTGACAAAGTTCCATCTGGATTGTTGTCATAAGTTCTAGAAGTAGGCGCTTGTCCTGCAAATCTTCTAAAAACGGTATCATCTCCACCTAACGGGCTTCTATTAAGATTAGAGTGACTATATAATATATTAGAATTTACTTTAAGCTTTTCATTAATATTATAAGATCCAGAAAATTTCCCTGAGTATCTTTTAAATCCAGAACCTAAAATTAAACCATCGTTATCCAAAAAACCTAAACCTAGATAATAAGTGCCTTTTTCATTTCCTCCATCAAAAGATAAATAATGGTCTTTAGAGACACTTTCTTGATAGATATTGTCACTAACATCATTATCTAAATATAATATTTGTCTGCTAGGGTTTAATGGATCTGTAACAGTGTTCCAACCTGGCTGACTTAGCAAATATCGATTATCATCAGTAAGAAACTGTGTTGTAAATGCCGAATCTGTGGTATTGTTTCCTGTTGAAAAGGCTGTACTTCCATTATTTAAAAATCCAGAGTCAAAATTCGTTCTACCTGTCACTTCTGTATAATTAGCAACTGCTTGACGGTTATAGGTGATAAAATCTGCAGCACCTAAGAACTTTTGATCATCTCTGCGCTCGTTCATACTAAACTTGTATTTGTAGCTCATAGAAGACCGTCCTACTTTTCCTGTTTTGGTGGTTACTAAAATAACACCGTTCGCAGATCTTGCACCGTATATTGCTGTTGCAGCTGCATCTTTTAATACTTCAATTGATTCAATATCGTCGGCATTTAAAGCGTAAAAAGAACCTTGAACACCATCGATTAAAACTAAAGGAGACCCGCTTCCATCAAAACCAGTACCACCACGTAAAACGATTGATGGTGTAGACCCAGGTTGACCCGTATTGTTTGTTACTCTTAAACCAGCAATAGTACCTTGTAAAGCCGTTGCCGCGTTCGATCGCGTAGAGGTTTCTAAAATTTGTGTATCTAATTTTGAAATCGATGTGGTTAAGGTGGCTCTGGTTTGTTTACCGTAACCTGTAATAACAACTTCATCTAAAACACTAGCATCTTCAACTAAAGACACATTAATAACACTCTCATTACCAACAGTAATCTCGGTCTCTTTGTAGCCAATATAAGTAAATACAAGAACATCACCTGTACTCGCATTTATAGAGTAAACCCCATCAAAATCTGTTGATGCCCCAGTTGTAGTGCCTTTAATGATAACAGTAGCACCTAATAAAGGCATATTATCTCCAGCTGAAACCACTGTTCCTGTAATTGTTTTTTCCTGACCAAATGTTAAAATTGGCACAGAAAAAAGCAACATAAATATCAAATAATTGATATAAAACTTTCTTTTTTTCATACTAAAATGAATTACGTTAGTTAAAATTAGTTTAGTTATTTGCAATAAGTATTATGTATTACATAATGCAATACTAAAAAAAAAATTAACACAAAATCAAATTTTTAACATCTATTTTTAAAAACTAAAACGTTTTCGTCATTATTTAAAGCATTGAATAATGCCTATTTAAGCACTTTTTTAAAATTTTTAACAAGATTTTTACAAGACTGTTAAGCGCTATAAAAATGTTGGAAAAACTTATTAATCGAAGGTATAATTAGGGAATAAAAACAATAATTAAATTGGATTCGTTTTTGGAGATAAGAAAGATTTGGTGAAATGTATAAAGCATGACAAATTGCAGCAAACTTTTGCATCGTCTCCTTTAGAAAATATAAAAAGACAGGATATATAAGTGTTCATAACAAAATAATAAACCCCTTGAGTTTCGCCCAAGGGGTTTATTTAAATTGCGCTACATGAGTAAAACGCATTTCTAAAAGTATTTTTACTATTCTTTTGCCGCCAAATAACGTTCTGCATCCAATGCAGCCATGCAACCAGTACCAGCAGCTGTTACAGCTTGTCGATAAACATTGTCTGCAGCATCACCAGAAACAAATACCCCATCGACATTCGTTTTTGATGTTCCTGGAACATTTATAATGTATCCGGTCTCATCTAAATCTAAATAATCCTTAAAAATAGCGGTGTTTGGAGTATGCCCGATAGCCACAAAAAAGCCTGTTGCAGGAATTACATGCTTCTCATTCGTTTTATTATTAAATACGCGTACACCAGTAACCACTTGACCATCACCTAAAACCTCATCTGTTTCAGTATTATAGAGTATTTCAATATTTTCTGTATTTTTAACTCTAGCCGCCATAATTTTAGAAGCTCTAAACTCATCGCGTCTAACCAGCATCGTCACTTTCTTACAAAGTTTAGATAAGTAATGTGCTTCTTCACAAGCTGAATCGCCAGCACCAACAATGACTACTTCTTGATTTTTGTAGAAAAATCCATCACAAACCGCACAAGCAGAAACTCCACCTCCCAATTTCAAATACTTTTGCTCAGATTCTAAGCCTAAGTATTTAGCTTCAGCTCCAGTCGAAATAATCACAGTTTCGCAGTGCAACTCTTTGGTATCGTTTACCCACACTTTATGTATATCGCCAGAAAAATCCACTTTAGTCACCCAACCATCACGCACATCTGTACTAAAGCGTTGGGCTTGTTTTTGTAATTCCATCATCATCTCTGGTCCCGTAATTCCATCAGGGTAACCAGGAAAGTTTTCAACTTCATTTGTAGTTGTTAATTGTCCGCCTGGCTGAGTACCTTGATATAAAACGGGTTTCATATTAGCTCTTGCCGCATAAATAGCAGCTGTGTAACCTGCAGGTCCAGACCCTATTATTAGGCATTTTACTTTTTCTATTGTATCAGACATCTTTTCAAAAAATTTATAACTGCAAAAGTAACTTTTTTGAGGCAATCTCCTCCTAGAAGTTATCAACAGTTCTTATTAAAATATAAGATTAGTTTATAAAAAGTCATCAATCATTACATTATATAAATTAAGAGTGTTTAATGAGCTACAGTTTTTAATAAGGTAGAGTAAAGTATCAATTTTTTTTGATTGAATTCTAATATCCTTAAACTAAAATGTAATTAATTGATTAACAAATTTATTTGGTAAGTTTTGTACTACTAAATTAAATAGATGAAAATTTATATATTAAACTTGAAGACTTTAATAATTATTAAATGGAGTTAATAGTTTACCAGATTATTGGTATGTTTCAACATATTGACTATAACATATTGAATGAATCAATTTTAAAACGGATTGCGCTAACTTGTCTAATACATTAATATTAAGTTTGATAATGATTAATCATAGCGGTTAACATTAATAACTTAAAACTAAAAAATTATGTCGAAACCATGGCAAGATAAAGTAAAAGGCAATTGGAACATTGCTAAAGGAAAATTAAAACAAAAGTGGGGAAGCCTTACCGATGATGATTTGGATTACAAAGAAGGTAAAGAAGATGAACTTTTAGGGAAAATCCAAAAACGCACAGGCGAATCTAAAAAACAAGTTAACGAATTTTTAGACAACCTAAAATTTTAATTCCTTAATTTTTATTTAACAAAAATCCCGAAATATGGGATTTTTGTTATTATGACGAGAAAATTGTGAGGCTTACACTTTCCAAATTATTAATCTTAATTTTTTCTCTTATACAAGATAAACAATCAAGTTATATTACAATAAAATTGAAAATAAACGGCTAAGAAACCAAATTTAATTTAGTGCTAATTTTATGATTTCATCAAATCCACAAACTGCAAGAGAAACTATAATAAATTCTATAGAAAATTATTATGACAAGTTTTTAGAATTATTACCAAGAATAGCTTTAGGAATCTTGTTAGTTATAGCTGGAGTTCTTATAGCTCAACTTATAACCAATATTTATAAAAAACGAATTTTAAAAAAAGCCGAAGACCCATTAATGGCGAGCTTTTTAGCTCAAGCCATAAAAATAATTTTTGTACTTATAGCAATACTTTTAGCTCTTCAAGTCGCCGGTCTTAATGGGGTTGCTACAGGAATATTAACCGCTGCTGGTGGTGCAGCTATAATATTAGGTTTTGCTTTTCAAGACATTGGTAAAAATTTTCTTGCTGGCATAATTTTGGCTTTTAACAGACCGTTTAATGTGAATGATACTATTATGGTATCTGGACTTTTTGGAAAGGTAAAAGCATTAAATTTTAGATATACACATATAAAAACGTTTGATGGTCGTGATATTTATATACCTAATAGTGATGTATTAACGAAACCTGTAGAAAATTACACAGGAGATGGCTATTTTAGAAACGATTTTGTGGTTGGCATAGGTTATGAAGATGATATTGAAGCCGCAAAACAGGTGATTTATGATATTTTAAATAGTAACACAAATATTGTGCATAATGATGCTGCTCACGAGAACTTTGTAATCGAAGACGAGCTGGCAGCGAGCACAGTAAATTTAAAGGTGTTTTTCTGGGTAAAAACAATGGACTACAGGAAATCGTCTCGTGTATTACGTGGTGAAATTATTAAAGAAGTGAAAGAGGCTCTTGAAAGTAAAGGGTTCAACATGCCTGCCGATATTAAAGAAATTAAGCTTTATGGTAACGAAGAGGATTTCCCTTTACGAGTGCGTAAAGATCCAAAAGATTTAGAAACAGAATAAAACCTTACACAGATTTTAGGATAGTGTCTGTCTAAACTGTGTAAAGTATTATTTTGTCTATTCTTGAAATCACTAATTTGTTATAAATTGTACTTTCTAGAATTCGTATTTTGAATTAGTTTAGCCAATTTTGAAATATTCTTTATTTCTGGTTTCAACCATAGCAATACCCAAGGTTTTTAATTCTTTAAGGATGGGTTTGTATATTGTTTTCTTAATTGGAATATGCACCCCAGTTTCATTAATTTCTCCATTAAGAATCATTTTAACTCCAATGGCTGCCGGGAGAGCTACCGTACGAGCTATTGAGGTGTGTTCTGAATTGCCATAGTCTAACATGCGAGATATAATGCTCTCTTTATCCCCATTTGCTTTAGTTATGTTGAAAATATGCTGCATAATAACCATATCTCTTTCAGACTCATCCATCATCATTTTTTCAATCATTAAATCTGATGTCAAATCGAATGTAGAGCCTTCCTCTAAATGAACAGATTTTTCATCTAAAACGCCCAACCATTCTATGGCTTGTAATCCGGGATGATTGTCTGCCATTTTAAATTTAGTTTTAATGGTTTCCTTTAAATTGCCCGATTCAAACCCGTTTACTTCTGCAGTGACTTGCGCAAAGGTTTTCCCTTTTAAGTTCAAGGTTTTATGGTCTGTTAAGTTTAGTGATTTTAATAAATCGAAAGCGGTGCACCAATTTTGGTAGCGAAAGGTACCTCTATACATGGTCTTTACTTCGGGAATGCCATAAATATCTATATATGGTAAGGAATCGCGGTTTGGGTACACGTGCATTTTTTCTACTTCAGGAAAATCAATTTCTAAGGGGTTTTTAAATAAATCTGAAGTATCTAAATTAACCACTTCGCCGTTTTTTAGATATTGCGCATCGTTATTACTGGCTAACACAACACCTTTTGGCGACCATGAAAACTTATATCTAAAGGGGTTATTTGAAGCTTCTGGAGCGCAAAGTGCACCACATAAGGAATAAAAATCATCAATTTTTCCACCTTCTTCATGAACCTTATCGATAATTTCCATAGCTGTCATATGATCGTAGCCAGGATCAACCCCTATCTCGTTTAAAATGATTATTCCAGCTTCTTTTGCTTGCTCGTTTAAAGCTTTCATTTCTGCCGAAACATAAGAAGTGGTTAACATGTTTTTTTTATGAGCAATACACTTTTTAGCGACTTGAACATGGTAAGTATAAGGGAGAAGACTCACCACAAGATCGTGCGACTTAATTAGTGAATCTAAAACATCTGTATCGTCGATAGTCCAGGAAATCGCTTCTCCATTTTTACGACCTTCAATAACTTTTTCGGCTTTCTCCTTCGTGCGACTTGCTAGGGTAACTTTAAAATTATTGTCTAATAAATAATGAGCGATGGGCTTTACAACCATTCCAGCTCCTAAGATTAAAATGCTTTTCATTGGTGTTTTATTTGGTTTTTAAAATTGCTAACTCCTTTATGCTTAGTATTGTTTTTTGGTAATCTCTAACCCGACACTCTTTTCGATTTAAATACTTAATAAAATAAAAATTAATCATTAAATCGAAGGAAAGGCAAGATATTCCGAGAATCACAAATATTAAAACTTTATTTAAAATAGATGTTATTTTATCGTCCTAATTTAAGTGAATAAATAAATATTTTTAATTGGCAATCGTTATTTGATTGGACACTGATGTAAAATAAAAAAACACCTAAGAATAGTTACTCTTAGGTGTTTTTCTTTTCAAGTTAAAGTTTACATCACCAAAACATATTTACCAACCAGGGTTAGGTGTTAAATTAGAATTTATATTTATCTCCTGAAGCGGAATAGGAAACACTATGTGTTTATCTTGAAAATTCTCGGCAAATGGTTTATTGTGATTTTCCAGAGTTGTTTTTATCGATTCTGTCGCTGTACTGCCACGTTGCCATCTGTATAAATCGAACCAACGTATACCAAATTCCATAGCAAGTTCAACAGGACGCTCATGATGACGAATTTGAGTGCGCAGTTCTTCCTTAGTCATAACACCTAAAGGTGCAGCTCCGCCACGTGCTCTTACAATATTAACTTGATCTATAGCTAGTGAAGTTTTATTGTTTTCATTTAAGGCTTCAGCATACATGAGGAGAACATCTGCATAACGTATTACAGGAATGTTTGTGCCGTTATAATTATCTAAATCGGCATTAAAAGCATATTTTTTAAAATATCTTGGGTGGTTTAAACTGTCGGCAACAACAGTATAAGACTTCATTTCCTGAGAGCCTCTACTATACATTTCAGAATTAGGATCGTTAAAGAAAATACTCTCATAAACACGATTACTAATTTCTCCAGTACTGGTTAAATCTGTTTTCATTTGTTCTTCTAACCATTGTGAAGGATAGAATAATTCCCAACCCCCAAAAGCATATGGAGAAACCTGATAATTTAACACTTGACGTTCGTCGTTTCCATTAGAGCGGTCGGCTGAAAACTGAATTTCAAAAATGCTTTCACTGCCATTCTCTCCCAATCCGTTAAAATTATCGGCATAGTTTGGTAGTAATGCGTATCCTAAAGTTGTAACTTCTTGAAATTTCGTTTCTGCCTCTCCCCATTTTTCTTGAAATAAATACACTTTACCAAGTAGGGATTTTGCTGCCCCTAAAGTAGCTCTACCTTTCCACTCCGATGGATGGCTTGTTGGCAAGTCTGCTTCGGCTTCGGTAAGATCTGTTTCAATTTGAGCCCATACTGCAGATGGTGTCGCTTGACTTGGAAACAAATCATTTAAATCGCCACTAAAAGAAGTTACTAATGGCACATTTTCAAAACCAGTTACTAACCAGAAATAGTAGTAAGCTCTTAAAAATTTAGCTTCAGCGATAAGTGTTTTTTTCATATTTTCAGAAAGCACTTCCATATTAGGAACTTGTTGTAATATTTGATTTGCTCGTCCAATACCAGCATAACTTGCTTGCCAAACATTGTAAGGGCCACTTTCTTCTGTAGTATTAGAAAAACTTGCTAGCGTTCGTCCATAAGTTTCCGCTGTGTTATTATCCACATCATCTGCTCTATAGGCTAAAGAGGTATAAATTTCTTCAAAAAAGGCCCATTTACTACCACTAGCACTTTGCATTGCAGCATAAGCCGATGTTAAAGCCTGCATAGCATGATCTTCAGTTTGCCAAAAACTTTCTTCAGTTAAAACTTCTTTATTTTCAACATTTATAAAATCGTCACTACAGGAATTTAAAATTCCAATAAAGCCTACCGTTAATATTATATATTTTAGTTTTTTCATTGTTCTTTTTTTAAATTTATAATGAAAGATTTACACCTAGTATAAACGACTTAGTTAAAGGATAAAACCCTCTATCTACACCTCTGGTAAACGTACCTCCATTACCAAGACCTGGATCGAAACCAGAGTAATTAGTAATAGTAAACAAATTGTTTGCCGTAAAATATATTCTCGCGTTAGACAAAGCCACTTTAGAAATCAATGCCTCTGGTAGGGTGTATCCAATTTGTATGTTTTTTAGTCGTAAATATGAACCATCTTCTAAGAAGTAATTCGACGGACGAATGTTGTTATTAGGATCCCCAAACGCATTTCTAGGAATATTGCTCCCTGCATTTGCAGGCGTCCAGGCATTTAGTAAATCTGTAGACATATTATTTCTGTCTGTTCGATACAGCCACATTTTTACACCATTGTAGGTCTTATTACCTTCTGTCCCTTGAAAAAACACACTTAGATCGAAGTTTTTGTATTTGGCATTAAAAGTTAGTCCATATTCAAAATCTGGAAGACCACTACCCATGTAACGTTTGTCTTCATCTCCTAAAACACCATCTCCATTTAAATCGGTAAATCTTATATCACCTGGTGCGGCATCTGGCTGAACACCATGGGCATCAATTTCGGCTTGATTTTGGAAAATACCATCGGCCTCAAATAAATAAAACCTTCCTATTTCTCCGCCTACTTCTGTCCTTGTCGTTGGGAAGTTATTAAACTCTATAAAACCATCGGTGAAAGATTCGTTGGCTACTCCCAATTTAGTTACTTTATTTTTTGAACTACTTATATTAGCCGAAACATCAAAAATGAAATCTTTATCTGAGTTGCTGTTATAGGTTAATGATAATCCCCAGCCTTTATTTTCTAAATTCCCACCATTAGTTAATGGGAATGTAGTTATTCCCGATGTAGAAGGAATAGGCACAGAAACCAACATATCGGTTGTTTTAGAAATGAAATAATCGAATGTTGCCTTAATGCTATTGTTTAAAAGCCCTAAGTCAATTCCCATATTTGTAGTCGCCGTTTCCTCCCATTGAATATCTGGAGTTGGCAAGGCATTGGCAATTGCACCCACAAAAACATTTTGACTAACACCTTCTCCAAAAGGATAATTTAATTGTTGTCCTCCAGAACCAATTCGAGCTAAAAACAAATGCTCTCCAATAAGCTGATTTCCCAATGTCCCATAACTAAACCTAGGCTTAATCTGGCTAAACAAATCCGACTCAAAGAACCCTTCATTATGTAATGCCCAACCTAGAGAAACTGAATAAAAATCACCGTATTTATTGTCGGATGCAAATCTCGAAGATCCATCGCGTCTTACACTAGCTTGTAAATAATATATTTTATTAAAATCGTAGTTAATACGACCAAAATAAGATTGTAAGGTATTTGTTGAATTAAACCCAAATGACGATTCATCGCCAATACCCGCACTTAAAGCCTTTAACTGATCTGAAGCTAAGGTGTTGTTTGAACCACCAACCGATCTAAACTCACTTTTCTCTCTAGAAATTCCTAATAATACATCAAGGTCATGCTTACCAAATTTTTTACGATAGTTAAGCGTGTTGTTTAACGTCCACTCATTAGTTCTTGATCTTGATTCCTCTAAAAATGGATTAACATTTATAGATTGAGCTCCAAAATTATAAGTTGGTAAGAAATATGAGAAATGTGTGTTTTCTACATTAGCCCCATATTGAAACTGATAATTTAAACCTTCTATTATTTCTAAAGTAGCAGAAATATTAAATTGCATATAATCATCCTGATTGGTTCGGTCTGTTAAATTACCTAAACCAATTGGATTACCCGATCCTAATTCAGATGGTGGTGTTGCAAAACCATTTAATGCGTTTGCATCATAAATAGCTTTATGAGGCAATTGAGAATAAATATCTAAAAACGGAGAAAAACTAGCATTTCCGCCTCCAATTGGTTCAAATATACCACGTGTATTTTCTCTGGTATAACTTAAGCCCGGGGATACTTTTAACCTATCGTTAAGCAATTTAAAGTCCATGTTAAGTCGAGCATTCAATCTATCGAACCCTGTATTTATAACGGTTCCTGTATTGTCAAAATACCCTGCAGAGAAGTTGTAGTTCATTTTTTCTGAACCTCCAGAAATACCAATATCATGCTTTTGCTCAAAAGCACTACCCATATATTCTCCAACCCAATCAGAATCAGCGTACTGTGCACCACTAGTTAAATAAGGTGCTGGAGTCACACCAACATTATTATACGCTTCTAATTTAATTTGATTATGTTGATCTCTGTTTGCAACACTTATATTATCACTAACAGTATGTGTACTTATATAAGAATTAATAGATACTTTAGGCTCCCCGGTTTTACCACGTTTTGTGGTAACAATAACCACTCCGTTTGAAGCTCTTGAACCATAAATAGTAGCTGCAGAAGCATCTTTTAAAATACTAATATTCGCAATATCTGCTGGGTTAACATACGACAGGTCTCCCGGAATTCCATCAATAACAAATAAGGGATTATTATTCCCTATGGTACCTAATCCTCTTATTCGTATTACAGGATCACTACCCGGTGCACCAGATGCTGTAGACACGTTAACACCAGCGGCCTGACCTTGTAGCGACGAAGCCACATCGGCGGTTGGGATCTTTTGTAAACCAGCAACATCTACAGATGTAATTGCTGCAGTAACCTCCTCTTTTTTCTGCGTACCATACCCCACAATAACAACTTCGTCTAAACTCTCTGCGCTTTCTTCTAAAGAGACATTTATAGAGGTTTGATTTCCTACCGTTATTTCTTGAGGTAAGAAACCAAGGAAACTATAAACCAATACGGTTTGATTACTTGGTACTTCAATGGAATAATTACCATCAAAATCAGTTTGTGTCCCAACAGTTGGTGTACTTTTTAATGTTACTGTTGCACCTGGAAGTGGCACTCCCGTGTTATCTGTAACCGTTCCACTTACTACAATTCCTTGAGAAAAAGAATGGGTTGTAAAACCAAATGATGCAAACATAAAAAGCAATAAAAACACACCACTGAAAGTATGATTTTTGTTTTTTTAATTGATTTTTTTTCATTGTTAATTTTTTAATAGTTAGTTTTTTGAAGAAATAAAAGGAAGTCTTTTTTTACTTGTTCCAAATATGATGTGTTTTTTAAAAACACAGCTTAAAAACACCTTTACTTTACCTTTACAACATCAACAAATTACTGAATTTAAGCGAATTAATACTCCTAAAATCATCTTTTCAACTTACAAAAGATACTTAAAACCTCTAAAATCTACAACGTTGTAGTTGGATCTAGTATTCATTTAAATTAGTAAAAACGATAAACCAACTTATATGTTTTCGAGAAAATTTACAAGGTTATCTTTTTTTTCTAAGCCTAATTTTTTTCTTAGTCGGTGCCGGCCAATCTCAACAGAATTCAATGAGATATTATTGATGTTTGCAATTTCCTTCGAACTTAGTTTTAGTTTCACTTGAACGGCCAATTGAACATCTTTATTTGTAAGATGAGGATATTTATTTTTTATTTTAAACAAAAAATCACTTTGTAAAGTCTCTATATTAGAATGGAAGTTTTTAACATCGTCGTTTCTAACAAATTTAAAAGAATAGTCTTTTATAAGCTTATTAATCTCTTTTTTAAGTTGGGTTAAATCTTTAAAATTCAAACTTTTTAAGGATTCCGTAAAGTCTTTATATATGGATGTCCTCTGAGAAATAAACAAGGCCAAATTGGTAAGTTCTTTATTTCTAAATTCTAACTTATGTTCTAGATTTTCTTGTAACAAGGCCTGGGTTTTTATTTTCTCTTCAGAAAGCCTCTGGTTTTTTTGATAAATGGCTTTGTTTTTTTTAATGTTATTACGAAGCGACACGATAACCAAAATACCAATAATTATTAATAACACAGAACCTATTAATATGCCTTTTCGCTTTTCGGCCTCCAAGTTTTTTTGTTGCTCTAGCAGTTTAATTTCAGATTCTCGCCGTTCTGCTTCATATAAAACCCGCATTTCGGTTAATTTTTCACTTTTATTACTAGAAAATATTTGAGAACTTCCTTCGGTATAAGCCTTATAATAATCAAGTGCAGCCTTGTAATTACCCACGGCTTGGTAATAATCGGACTTAATGCGATTGTGCTCTAAAATTAATTCTTTATTATCACTTATTGTTTCTAAAATTAATTCTGAATCATTTAGCAATTCATATGTCGTATTAAAATCGCCACTCTCTAAGTTTACAATAGCCAATTCGTTTAAAATATAAACCTTATTGTGATTGTCGTTTATTTGATTGGTAATTTGCAAAGCAGAATCTAAATACACTTTAGCCGAATCAAATTCATTAATTTTCCGGTAACAAACGCCCATGTTTTTTATGGTTTCGGCAATTCTATGTTTATTGTTAAACACCCTTTTTAAGTCTAAAGATTTTTTAAAATACGACAAAGCTAATTTGCAGTCTCCTTTTTGCTCATGAATTAAACCAATACTATTATAACTATAGGCAATACGTTGTTGATCTCCTATTTCCTCATGTAATGCTAGAGCCTCCTCATGGTATTTTAGCGCCTTATCAAAATAACCAATATCGTAATACAACCACCCCAAAGTACGCCAGGTAAAAGCCAAATCGTAAGGGTTTCCAATTGTTTTTCTAATTTCTAGAGACTGCAATCCGTATTGTAAAGCTTTATCGTAATAATCGTTAAATAAATAGCCCTGACACAAATTTATTAAGGCTAAACCTTCTTGGTTTTTATTTTCAAGACTTACCGCTAATTGTAAAGCCTGAGAGGCATATTCAATCGTTTTATTAGGATCTATAGTCCAGTATATTTCTGCAACGCGATTTAATAACAATAATTTTTCTTCAGTTTGTGCTTTTGGGAGCATGACTAATAAACTATCTAATTCTACTTGAGAATCGATCGGATTCTCATCCCAAATATTTGTTTGTGCACAAACCTTAATGCCCATAACAAAAATTAGAGAAAGAGTAAGAATTACAATTTTATTCATATTTTAAAAACTAAAATTATTAATGTAATATAACAATTTGATACTGTTGTTACAACAGCAAAACTAATTATTATAAATAGTAATCAAAGACTTTTTTAAACGAATTTGAAAGGTTTTGTAAAGGTTTTTTTTAGATTGTTTGATAAAAATAATCGAGCTTTGTTTGTTGCATATCTTCTATACAAACAAAAAATAAAATGATTACAAACAAGTTTTTAATTACAGTGCTAAAAGCTGTCACCATTCTAGTAACTTTAGTGAGTTTAAGTTGTCAAGACAACCAAAAATCTAAACAGGAAAATGCAGAACATCTGTTTTTAGACTTTAGTGAAAATATTCTAGACTATCGCCTAACACCAAAAGATTCCGCAGACCGCTCTGGTTTAATGTTTTCAGACCAAGGCGCGTGGTTTGCCTATAGCCTACCAAAAGTAAATAAAAACGCTCTTGGATTTTCTGGACCCTTTTTAATGACCCAGCAAAATGGGGTTTGGAGTAGCAAATCCCTCTCAAGTATACATATTTCTGAAGAAAATGATTCTGAAAATTTAATTGATTTTAAAAATGATTTGGTGCACCAAAAAAGCTATGCCAGTCATTTAGAACAAGCCTTTAAAAACGAAAAGCTAGAAGTTAAACAAGAATTGTTTTTTATTTCTGGTCATACTGCCATTCAAAAAACCAGCATTACGAATACAAGTACAGAAAACATGACCGCAATTGCTCGTATTCAAGGTGCCATGTCAGATATTGGTATTTCAATCTCAAATGAAGCTGATGTTATCAAGTTGGTTTCAGAAAAATCTTCTGCTATTGGTTATATTAAAACTTCAAATAGTATTCAAAATATTGATGTTTCAGATGAAGATAAATCGTATAAAATTCAGCTAAATACATTCGAATTAAAACCCAACGAAACCAAAGACCTTATTATAACACAAACTTTTATTTTTCCAGAATATTCATGGGCGGAAGAAGAGCAACTAATTGATAATATAGATTTTAATTCGGTTTTCGAGGCTCGCAAAACAGAAAAAAACGAGCAACTAAAATCCATTATTGAAAATAGAAAATCACAATTTAAAGCTGATAAATATGCCGAAGTTTTAGCTAAGGCCCATTTAACTTTGCAAAACAATTGGCGTATTCCAGCTGGAGAACTCACAAACGAAGGCTTATTCCCGAGTTATCACTACGAATGGTTTAACGGTTTTTGGTCTTGGGATTCTTGGAAACATGCCGTTGGTTTATCTTACTACAATATAGATTTAGCAAAAAACCAAATGCGCGCCATGTTCGATTTTCAAAGCGAAGACGGCTTTATTGTCGATTGTATTTTTAGAGACACCAGCATCGAACCTCATAATTATCGCGATACCAAACCACCACTTTCTGCTTGGGCCGTTGTTAGTATTTATGAAAAAGACGAGGATATTGAATTTGTTAAAGAACTCTACCCTAAACTGGTAAAATATCACAATTGGTGGTACAATAAACGCGACCATGATCAAGATGGATTGTGCGAATTTGGTTCTACCGATGGCACTTTAATTGCTGCAAAATGGGAAAGCGGTATGGATAATGCCATTCGTTTCGACGATTCTAAAATTTTAAAAAACAGCGAAGGTGCTTATTCTCTAGACCAAGAAAGCGTCGATTTAAATGCTTATTTATATGCTGAAAAACTTTATTTAAGCCAACTAGCTAAGGCTATTGGTTATACAGAAGAAGCTAAAACATACCAAGTTGAAGCTGAAGTCTTAAAGGAGAAAATCCAAGATCAGTTTTACGATAGTGAAGACGGTTGGTTTTACGACACTAACCTTGATGGCAATAGCTTTATTAAAGGCGCAGGTAGCGAAGGCTGGACAGCACTTTGGGCCAATGCCGCAACGCAAGAACAGGCCGAAGCCGTAAAAAACAAATTGATGGATCCTAAAAAGTTCTATACTAAAGTGCCTTTCCAAACCATGAGCGCCGATCATGAAAAATTCGACCCGCTTAAAGGTTATTGGAGAGGTCCAAATTGGTTAGATCAGGCCTATTTTGGAGTAAAAGGCTTGCGTAATTACAATTTTAATACCGAAGCCGACAAAGCCACCGTACAAATTATTGTAGGTGCCGAAGGGATCTTAGGACAAGGACAAGCCATTCGTGAAAATTATCATCCTATAACTGGAGCCGGCTTAAATGCTAAAAATTTTAGTTGGAGTGCCGCCCATCTTATTATGTTATTACAAAACGATTAAACGGCCTCGAGGAAGAACAAAAAAGCTTGAAGTGAAACTCTAGAATGTAAAGAGGCCTCTTGAAAAATTCTATTCGAAATTAAGAAAATGGACTACGACTACGAAAAACTAAAAATATCTAATAAACAAGCCGAAGATATCCTCTTCAAATTATATAACATTAATGGAAAGGCAACGGCCTTACCTGGGGAATTGGATTTTAACTTCAGAATTAAAGTAGAAAATTCTGAAGGTTATATTTTAAAAGTTTCTAGACCTAACGAAAATGAAAACTATCTCGATTTTCAACAAAAACTATTACAGTTTGTTGAAGATAACGGACAAAACCTTTTGGCTCCAAAAGTAATAAAAGACAGTAACGACCATTCAATATCAACAATCACAGACAATTTTGGAAAAGAACGCCATGTGCGGTTATTAAGTTGGATATCGGGCAGAGTTTGGAGTCAAGTGAATCCGCAATTAAACGATTTACGCTATAGCTTAGGTGAGCAATGTGGTTTGTTAACACAAGCTTTACAGGGCTTTGATCACCCTGAAGCACACAGAAACTTTGAGTGGGACGTGGCGCAATCACTATGGACAACAGCCCATCTGAATTTGTTTAAAGACGAAGAGAAACGCATTATTGAATATTTTCAAAACCTATTTAAAAAATCTCAAGACTCCTATTCAAAATTAAGAAAAGCGGTAGTTCATAACGATGCTAACGATAATAATGTGATCGTCTCTTCAGATTTAATCAACCCAAAAGTTCAAGCCGCTATCGATTATGGCGATGCCGTACACACCCAAATTATTAACGATGTTGCCATTGCTTGTGCGTATGCCATAATGCACCATAACGACCCGTTAGAAGCGGCTTTGCCAATTGTTAAAGGCTATCACGCTACATTTGCTTTGCAAGAAAAAGAGTTGGAACATTTATATAACGCCATTGCGATGCGATTGGTAATTTCGGTTACAAAATCGGCTATAAATAAAATTGAAGAACCCGATAATAAATACTTATTAATTAGTGAAAAACCGGCCTGGGAACTCTTAAAAAAGTGGTGGGATATCAGTCCCGATTTTGCCCATTATAGTTTTAGAGCGGCTTGCGGTTTTGAAGCCCACCCGAATAAAGCATTATTCGATGGTTGGGCAGCAGCCAATAACTATGAGTTTTTAGATATTTTCCCAACGGTTGCTCAGAATAAAATAGTCAACTTAGACTTAAGCGTGTCTAGCAAATGGTTGGGACACCAAGAAGATTTTAATAATTTAGATGTATTTGAGTTTAAAATTAATCAGCTTCAAAAGGAACATCCTAATAATATTATTGCTGGTGGCTATTTAGAACCTCGACCGTTATACACGGCTAACGCTTACGATAAAATCGGCAATTATGGTAAAGAAAGTAGAACCATTCATTTAGGTACAGATTTTTGGCTACCAAGCCAAACCCCTGTACATGCTTTGTTTGATGGTGAGGTGATTGTTGCTGTAAACGATGCAGGCCTTAAAAAATATGGCGGACTGGTTATTTTAAAACACCAAACAGATAATTTTGAATTCTTCACACTTTATGGCCACCTATCGGTTGCTAGTGCCACAAAACACAAGGTAGGTGATCGAATTAAAAAAGGTGATAAATTAGCAGAATTAGGACCTTCTAATGAAAACGGAAACTGGGCGCCACATCTTCACTTTCAAGTGATGCTCTCGCTTTTAGATTATAAGAATGATTTCCCTGGTGTGGCGTATCATAATCAAATTGAAGTTTGGGAAAGCATTTGTCCAGACCCTAATGTATTGTTTAAATCGGAAACGCTTCAAAACAATAATAAAATTTCAAATAAAGATTTAATCCGTTATCGCAAACAACATTTAGGTAAAAGTTTAAGCCTTCAGTATAAAGTGCCCATTAAAATGGTGCGTGGTGCTGGCCAATACCTCATGGATCAATACGGCAACAAATATTTAGATACCGTAAATAACGTAGCGCATGTAGGTCATGAAAAATACGAAGTGGTAAAAGCGGGCCAAGAACAAATGGCATTAATTAATACCAATTCACGCTACTTACACGACAACATAATTAACCTAGCTAAAGAACTCATTGAAACCTTACCGCCAGAATTAAACGTGTTACATTTTGTGAATTCAGGTAGCGAAGCTAACGAATTGGCGATTAGAATGGTTAAAGCCAATACTGGTGAACGCGATATTATTGCTAGCGAAATTGGTTACCACGGCAATACCAATATGACTATTGACATAAGCTCGTATAAATTTGACGGCAAAGGTGGCAGTGGCGCACCAGAGCACACTCATATTTTCCCCTTACCAGATGCCTTTAGAGGAAAATATAGAGGCGAAAATACAGGAACATTATACGCTGAGGAGGTTCAAAAACAAATCGATAGTGTACATAAAAAAGGCCGAGGTGTTGGTGGCTTTATCATAGAGCCCATTATAAGTTGTGGCGGTCAAGTAGAATTGCCCGAAGGCTTTTTAGCTAAAGCTTACCAACGTATTAGAGCGGTTGGCGGTCTCTGTATTTCAGACGAAGTACAAACGGGTGTTGGTAGAGTTGGGAAGACTTTTTGGGGGTTTCAACTGCACGATGTCGTACCAGATATTGTTACTATTGGCAAACCCTTAGGTAATGGTCACCCTGTTGCTGCCGTGGCCTGCACACAAGAAGTAGCTCATAAATTTGCCAATGGTATGGAGTATTTTAACACCTTTGGTGGCAACCCAGTTTCTTGCGCTATTGCGACTGAAGTTATACGTACCGTAAAACGCGAAAAGCTTCAAGACAACGCCTTAAAAGTAGGCTCATTTTTAAAAGATGAACTTAAAAAACTGGCTCAAAAACATCCAATTATTGGCGATGTGCGTGGCCAAGGTTTATTTCTTGGTGTTGAGTTGGTAGATACCAATATGGAGCCCTTGGCAGATGAAGCCGATTACGTAGCCCAGAGAATGAAAAATCACGGTATTTTAATGAGTACCGATGGCCCTGATAATAATGTTTTGAAAATTAAACCACCTATTGTTTTCACCAAAGAAAACGCAACAGAACTTATATTTTACCTAAGAAAAATTTTTGCAGAAGATTTTATGCATCAAACCTATTAAATTCTATGATAATGAACATGAAACGATTTGGTATTTTACTTTTTTGCTTGGCACTACTTGGTTGCAAGAGCGATCCGCTTCCAGAAATCCAGGAACAAACCTATCACTTTAACCACGAAATATTCGAGGAAAACAAATTACCACCAAGAGCGACCTATTTCGGGTTTGAATCACCAGACCTAGCCAACAAAGAAGCCTCTAAACGCTTTTTAGATTTAAATGGCGAGTGGAAGTTCCATTGGGTAAAAGACCCTAAAAGTAGACCCACCACATTTCATAATGTTAATTTTGATGACTCCGATTGGACCAAAATCGCTGTACCCGCCAACTGGGAAGTTGTAGGTTTCGGACATCCTATTTATTTAGACGAGCGTTATCCCTTTACCACCACATGGCCAGACGCACCAACCGATTATAACCCCGTTGGTACCTATAGAAAAGAAATACATGTAGATGCAGACTTTCTGTTAGAAGATGTTATTTTTCATGTAGGTGCGGCGAAATCGGCCATGTACGTGTATATAAACGGTGAGTATGTAGGCTTTTCTCAAGGCAGTAAATTACCCGCAGAATTTAACATTACCAAGTACTTAAAAGCGGGGAAAAACCTTTTGGCCTTACAATTATTTCGTTGGAGTGATGCCAGTTATTTAGAGAGCCAGGATATGTTACGAGTAAGTGGTATTGAACGCGATGTATATTTATATACGCAACCCAAAGTGGCTATTTCAGATTATTACGCTTACACCAATTTAGATGATACGTATACTCATGGGGTTTTCAAAAACACGGTATCGTTAGTGAACAATACAGATGAAGCTGTTAAACGAAAAGTTTCTGTTGAAGTTCTTGATGGTGAAACCGTAGCATATACAGATGCTAAAGTTATAGATATTCCGGCTAATGGTAGTATTCCATTTACTTCAGAAACCATAATTAATAATATAAAACATTGGTCGGCAGAGCAACCCAATTTATACACTCTAAAAATTAGTTTAGAAGACGAAACCAATGCCAAAAACAATCAATACATCACCAGAAAAACAGGTTTTAAACGTGTAGAGATTAAAAATTCGCAGGTGCTAATTAATGGCAAAGCGATTTACATTCGCGGTGTAAACAGGCATGAAACCGATCCTTTTACGGGTCACGTGGTGTCGCGAGAGTCCATGGAAAAAGACATCCAATTGATGAAGCAAAACAACATCAATGCGGTGCGTACGGCGCATTATCCAAACGACCCCTATTGGTTAGAATTATGTGACAAATACGGCTTATATGTTGTAAATGAAGCAAATATTGAAAGTCATCCCTTAGCCATAGACGAAAAAACGCAAATAGGTAACGAAATGAGCTGGTTGGCAGCACACGAAATGCGTACACAGCGTATGTATTACCGCGATAGAAATCACGCTTCAATTTATTCATGGTCTTTAGGAAACGAGGCTGGAAAAGGTGAGATTTTTAGAACCACTTATAACTGGTTAAAAGCGCAAGACGATAACCGTATCGTACAATACGAACCAGCTGGAAAAGAAGATTATACCGATTTGTATTGCCCGATGTACCCAAAGCCAGAGTATCTCATTAATCACGGGAAATCAGATTCCGATAAGCCTTCTATCATGATTGAATACGCCCATGCCATGGGGAACTCTGTTGGTAACCTTCAAGATTATTGGGATATTATTGAAACCTATCCAAACCTTCAAGGTGGTTATATTTGGGATTGGGTCGATCAGGCCTTAGAATATAAAGACGAAGATGGTAATCCGTATTTGGCTTACGGTCACGATTATCATCCAGACCTGCCAACCGACGGGAATTTTTTAAACAACGGTTTGGTAGATCCTTACAGAAACCCGCACCCACATTTAACCGAGGTAAAAAAGGTATATGAGCCTGTACAATTTACTTATAAAGGCAATGGTGTTGTAGAACTTGAAAACAAGAATTTCTTTATTGATTTATCTGATAAAACCGTTTCTTGGAAAATTCTAAAAGATGGCAAAGAAATTGTTACCAATGAGGCTATTAAGCTTGATGTTAAACCTCAAGACACTCAAAAGCTTATCTTACAAAATTTTCCAAAATCTTTTTCTTCGGAAAGTGAGTTTATTCTTCAAGTGAGTTTGATTCAAAATGAAGATAAAAACTTGCTTAAAAAAGGCCAAGAAGTGGCTTGGGATGAATTTGTTCTTCAAAAAGGAAAATTCAGCAAAACCAATCCTGCAAGAGGAGAAAATCTCGAAATTATTGAAGATGACGCTACTTTAACGATTAAGAATGATAAAGTTGATTTAAAAATTAACGCTGAAACCGGTGAAATTGAATCGTGGATGCACCAAGGAAAAGTAATAACCAATCAAGCCATTCGTCCTAATTTCTGGAGGCCACCAACCGATAACGATTTAGGTAATAACATGCAAAATTGGGCCAAAATCTGGCAAGATGCCACTTATAATTACACAGCCAAACTATCTGAAAAACCTGTGGCTTCAAATAATGCGGTTAAATTTAAAGTTAATTATGCGCTACCAAACAATGAGGCGATAGTAGAAGTAGCTTACACCTTGCAATCTAACGGAAGTTTAAACCTTAATTACAGTTTTTCTCCCAATAAAAAAGAATTACCAAACGTACCACGTATTGGCATGTACATCACCTTGCCAAAAGACTATACAGATGTATCTTGGTATGGAAAAGGCGAAACAGAAAGTTATTGGGATAGAAAAACTGGTGTGAAAACTGGGATTTACTCAGGAAAAACAACAAATCAGTTTGAGCGTTATCTGCGTCCGCAAGAGACTGGAAACAAAACCGATGTGCGTTGGGTAAACGTCTCATCAAGTGATTTAACTTTAAGAGCATCTGGAAATACGCTGTTAAATACAAGCGTTTGGCCATTCGACATGTCCGAAATTGATTTTAAAAGTGGCGATGCCTCCGAATCGGCCTCTGGTTTAGTGCCTGTAACCACAAAACACGGTGCCGACATTACCATTGGTGAAACCATACAGTGGAATATCGATTATTTGCAAATGGGCGTTGGTGGCGATACCTCTTGGGGACGACTTGTTCACCCACAATACACAATTCCTGCAAATAAAACTTATAGTTATTCTTTTGATATTGTACCGTTTAAGTAATTGATGTTATGATCAGTTTTTACTGCATAGCAAAAAAATGTTGAGGACAAAAAAATAATAGTTGTCTCGATAATAAAGACCTCACAGGTTTCGAAAACCTGTGAGGTTTAACAAACAAATTAAACTTAAATTTATAAAATCATGAGGTTTATGTTTTAAGCATTTGTTATGCTCTAAACCAGTTATAATAAGCATAAGACATGATCATAAACGCTCAATAAATCAAAAATCCCAGCTTACATAATTAAGCTGGGATTTTTTTATCAATTTAACTATGTTTATTGTAATGAATCCTACTTCATATACTTCCCTTTTTTACTACCTTCATACATCACATATTTAACCAAACGCGATTCTAACTTAGCATTAAATAAAGGTATTTTACGCGAAGGCCTTAAACCAACATGTTTAAGCGCATCGAGGTTTGAAGTAATAAACCAAGCATCGGTGCCTGGATAGTTTTGTTTTAGGGTATCTCCAATATTTTTATAAAAGTCTTCCATATCTATATTTAAACGCTCGCCATAAGGCGGATTAAATACCATATGTAATTTTTGGTCGCCCCCTTTTTGGGTTTTAAAGAAGTCTTCGTGCTTCACCTCTATAAAATCTTCCAACTGGGCGTTTTTCACGTTTTCTATGGCTTTGGCCACGGCGCTTGGTGCTTTATCGTAACCTATAATTTTATGATGAAAATCGCGGGTTTTATTAATTAAAGATTCTTCAATTTTTTCAAATAAGTCCACGTCCCAATCTTGCCAACGCTCAAAAGCAAACTCTTTTCGCATTAAGTTTGGCGGAATATTACAAGCGATCATTGCAGCCTCAATAAGCATGGTGCCAGAACCACACATAGGATCCATAAAATCACATTGCCCGTCCCAGCCAGAAAGCATGATTAATCCCGCGGCCAACACCTCGTTTATAGGGGCAATATTGGTAGCGGTTTTATAGCCACGTTTATGCAAAGAATCGCCAGAAGAATCTAAGGAAATGGTACACTGTTTCCTGTCGATATGCACATTTATTTTAAGGTCTGGGAACTTTAAATCTACATTTGGACGTTCGCCAGTAGTATCTCTAAACTTATCGACAATAGCATCTTTTGTTTTTTGTGAGATATAGAGGGAATGCGAAAATAAATCGGAGTGTATCGTAGCATCAACAGCCAAAGTGCCTGTGGGTTTTAAATACTTCTCCCAAGACATTTTATAGATTTTATCGTACAAATCTTGCTCGTTGTTTACGGTAAAGCTATGTATGGGTTTTAAGATTTTAACGGCGGTACGCAGCGCTAAATTTGCCTTATACATAAAGCCTTTATCTCCAGAAAAAGCCACATGGCGCGTACCTATTTTAACATCTTGTGCTCCCAGTTGTGTGAGTTCTTTTGATAGTAATTCCTCAAAGCCAAATAAGGTTTTGGCAACCATTTTGAAATTTTCTTCCATTTTATTCGTCAAATTCTTTGCAAAAATAACGTAATTTTGCCCAAATTAACTAGCAATTGCAGATAATGGGTTAAGGATTGAAATATTATTCATTTTTATAAAAAAAAAGTGTTTTCAGCCTTCAAGTTAAATTCAACCAAAATTTGTATTTACTGATTTTGGTAATATCAAGAACTAAAAATTATAGTTAAATTTTTCCGTAGGTCAATATTTATGAAATAACTACTTTTGCTTTCTTAAAAGTAGTGTAAATGCTCTTAGGTTTAAGAATACGAGTATTACACGCGATAATGCCTCGAAATTAATTTAAAATTAGAAACTTATTGGATGGATAAATTGTTGCTACCCATATTGGCAGTTATTTTAGGTGTTGTAATCGCCATAATAACAAATTACAGAAAAACTTGGAACACCAAACTCCTACTCTCCTTTAGCGGATCGTTTTTACTAGCTTTAACGGTTTTTGAATTACTTCCAGAGGTTTATCATCATTTAGACGGTAAAAAAGCAGGTCTTTTTATTATGTGCGGTATTGTATTACAAATCGTCTTGGAGTTATTCTCCAAAGGTGCCGAACATGGTCACTTGCACATTAGTGAAGATAACCACAATTTTCCTTGGTTGTTATTTATTAGTTTGTGTATTCACAGTTTTTTAGAAGGATTCCCAATACACAAACACAACGATATGATTTATGGTGTTTTAATACATAAAATCCCTATTGCGACTTTGGTAAGTATCTTTTTGTTTCAATCGAATTATAGCAAATTAAAAATTACAGCGTTTTTAGTGGTGTTTGCGCTTATGACGCCTCTGGGGACTTTTATTTCACATACTTGGGAAGCTATTGCCGCTTATGGTGATATCATTAATGCGATAGTTATTGGTATATTTTTACATATTTCGACTACCATTTTATTTGAAAGTAGCGATGGGCATAAATTTAATTTATCGAAATTTATAGCTATTATTTTGGGTATTGCTATTGCCTATGTGATTTAGCTGATGACTGTTAAAAAACGATATAAATCACAATATGTCACTAGGAACACATTGAACCATCTCACGTTTAACTTTTAACTTTTAACTAAAATAGTGTTTAGCAAAGAAGAATCACGATTAATGCGTCAGGAATTTTGGACGAGTTTCGGGAAATCGTTTCCGCGGAAATGGCTTTTGTACCATACCAAATTGAAAGGGCTGTCGTTTAAATTTCATTTTGATACCAAAACCGCTTTTGTCACGCTAGATGTAGAAGACAGTTTAGAATACCGCATTAAATACTGGGAAAAATTATTAGCTTTAAAATCTATTTTATTAGAAGACTTCTTGCCAGACGCCATTTTTGACGAAACGTTTATCTTGGACAATGGTAAAGAAATCTCCAGAATTTACGTGCCTTTAGAGCAAAAAGTATCGATTCATAACAAAAACTCATGGCGTGAGGTCATGGAATTCTTTAACGAAAAAATGAGCCTGTTTGAAGCTTTTTTTGAGGAATATAAGGAAGTGATTGAGGGGTAACTGTTTTTATTTATTTGGTACTAAATCGCAAGGATACCAAACTAAAAAAGTCTAAAACAACGAAAAACTCATCTGTTTTCTGAGAATCTTTAAGGGCTTTAAACTTCCTAATGTGTTTAAAGGGGCTTCTCCATTATAAAATCGTCCATAAAAAAGCCTTTACCGATATTAGTAAGCTGTTTACCAGTAGCTTTAAAGCCCAATTTTTGGTATGCTTTAATCGCATTAATATTATTAACATTTACGCCAAGTTTAATGGCTTGTAAGCTATAGGTTTGGGCTTTTTCCACAACAAAATTCATAGCTGTTTTTCCTATTTTTTGTCCTCTAAAGGCCTCTAAAACATATAATTTACTCAAAAACAAATGTTTATCTTCTTTTTTAAAAGCTATATAGCCTGCAGGAATTTTATTAAAAGTTAAAATAAAATATTCCAGACCTTCGTCATGTATTTGTTTTAAAATGGCTGTTTCCGATTGAAATGTGTCGAGCATATACTCCACTTGTGCTTTACCAATTATAGGGACATAATGTTCATGCCAAATGGTGTGAGCCAAGTGCTCTATAATCTTATAGTCTTTAGTTTTATTGGCAGGAACAATCGCTATCATAATGGTTCAAGGTATTAGTTATTAAATCACGTAAAAAAAAATCATAAGAAAATGAAAAAGCGCACCAGCCAAAACAAACAAATGCCAAATCACATGATTATATGGTATTTTTTGAATGGCATAAAAAATAATGCCTACGGTGTAAGATAAACCACCTGCAAAAAGAAACAGAATACCATCGCTACCCAAACTATTCGAAAGGTTTGAAAAGTCAAAAACAATAAGCCAACCCATAACTAAATACAGTAAGGTTGAAAACAACTCGTAACGTCCCGTAAAAAACAGTTTTAAAACAGCTCCAAAAGCAGCAATACCCCAAACTACCCAAAAAAGCGTCCAACCCAACGTATCGTTTAAAGCAATTAAACACACTGGGGTATAAGTGCCAGCAATTAAAAAATAAATATTTATATGATCTACAATCCTAAAATAATACTTACGCCCCTCCCCTTTTACGGTATGATAAATTGTTGAAGCTGTAAACAATAAAATAATTGAAACGCCATACACAATCACACTAAATAAACTATAAGGTGTTTTTCCGGTATTGTAAACAATAAGTAAAACCAGAGCAGCAATGCCAAATAATGCACCAATAGCGTGCGTAATGGTATTCAATTTTTCTTCAAAAGCACTTTGTGTACGCATATATTAGGGGTTGTTTCGTTTGGGTTTTAACCATTTGTTTGTCAGTTCGAAAAAATCGAATTCGATAGCCGATTTTTGTCGTTCTAATCGTCCGTTTTGAAAACTGCGTTGTAAGATATCTTCAATTAGATAATCTTCTTTTTCAATATTAGGATTGAATTCGCTTTTTAAAGAAATATCGAACATACTCGCCGTGGTATTGTACCAAAAGGCACGCCAACCACTGCGCAATTCTTTAATTAAATCGAAGGTTGTTATTCCTGTTTGCCTATGTATCAGTTTAACTAATATACGCCCCTCAGACCGAGATAACTTTTTTAATTCCTCTGAAAATTCACCTTCAATATATTTTTGAATAAGCCTTGTATAGCGCCTTTTCTCACTATTTTTGGTAAGCTTAGCCAGACGATTTGTTAAAGTATCTAATCGCGTCGCTGCTAGTTTTGCATAAGGGTATACTTTTAGAGTTCTTCGGCGTAAAATTAAATATCTGGCGCGCTCCTCCTTGCTATTAAATTGAAGTTTATGCAAAATTATAACCGTCTCTAAATCTATAGCTTGTTTAGGTACAGAATCCCCCTCAACAATAATATATTTATCGCTTTTGGGGTCTTGTAAAGTATCATTAGTTTGAGCAACTACCGAAAACGAGAAAAGTACGACTATGTATTTTAAAAAATCCATTTACAAAACTTGGGGCCTTTATTATGTCAAAAATACTGAATTTATAAAAACTCTGTAGCTTACTTTGTTTATATTATGATTGTAATTCACTAACCTTCCATTAAAATTATGATGATGCGGTCAATCCTTTTAAAATAAAGAACTTTGCACATTTTTTTAAATGTTACCTTGCTTATTTGAAATAATTATTAAGATTTAAAGGAGATATTTTGTTAATTAAAGCACTTCTGTTTATCAGTTCGTTAGATTCAAGTCTTTGTTCTTGATTCTAAAAAGCAAAACGGTCTTTTGTCTCTTATCGACATTAATGATTGTAATTTTATGTAATAAATAATTATTACATTCGTTAAACGGTAGATAATTAACTTAGCATCAAATCGTTTAGAGTTTAAGACATTAGCAACAAATTAATTCATAGAAAACCATGCTACAAAATCATATTGGTGAACTGGAAAAAAACCCAAAAAAGCGTAAATTTATATTATTAGAAATACCCATACGCCATAGATTATTAATAACTATACCGCAATTATTAATACTACTCTTTATTTTTATATTTTTTTTAGTACATCAGGCACCACGCTTCACGAATAACAGCGCCTTATTTATACAAGTGCCATTAGGGCTTGGCATTATACTTCTGGCTTATTTTGTTTATCGTCGCGTGTCTTTCCACAAAAATGAACACATTCATCAGCAAAAAAAGTATTATACTTTTGGTAAAGTAAAACCGTCGAATACTAAACAATTAGAAGCCCTTCAACTCATTGCCTTTTCACGATATTCAGATGGTTTTTGGACAGACAGCTTAGAACATGCTCCCGTAGAGGTAAGAGTTGACCACGTACCCAATTTCAGAAAAAAACTAGATTACTTTAATATAAAAACAAAAGAGGAGCTCATATCTGAATGGGCCGATGCTTGGGGCATGATATCCAAAACTAAATACGAAAAACTATACAACCAACTTTTAAATGGTCTTCATACCTCGCAATTTCTTTTAGACTACAGAGAGTATCCAGAATGGAAAAACAGATTATTGGAGTTAACCGAAATTTCTGAAGACTATTTCGACTCCTGCTTTAATACCTCGAGTGCACAACCACAAAAACTCATTTGGGCATGGGATTTATGGCGAGCAGTTTTATTGAGTACCGCTGCCTTTGAATGTGGTTTTATTACAGAAGAAAAGGCTTGGCAGAACATATACAAAGCATCAGACCTCTCACACTTTCTATTTGATAGTATTGATGATTTTTACACCAATATGCGCTTGGGTCACGCCTATTGGTGTAATAACGAAAAACAAGTCTTCGAGCGAACCTCTCAGGTAAATGCCTTTTTAAACCCCAAAACAGGAAATGAACGTTTAGTACACACCGTAAATTGGACGTCCATTAAAAACATAGATTTACCGCATCATATGGCAGACAACTTTAAATCGTTCCTTAAAGACATAGACGACAACAATACACCAAGCAAAATAGGATTTAACAAAAACCAATAACAAATGCAGCCAAGGTAAATTTTTGTTTTTCCTGCAACATTTGCCAAAACCCGAAATACAAAGCACTGCAAATCGGTTTTAAATTCGAGCCACTCTAGTTTAGATTATAATACAAGTATTTTCTGGCTACCACAATTATTTTGTTTAGCTTCTTGTAAAAAAATCACTGATGTTATGTTGGTTCGTTTTTTTGCAGTATCAGTAAAATCTAAATTAAAGACTCTATATAAATTATTCGTTTTCGTTTTATATTATTACTTTAGTTCAAAATTTTAAACTATGACAAAAAAGAGCATTCTTAATAAAAAATCTATGGATTTTTTAGAGAAATATTTAAACAACGCCGCACCAACAGGTTACGAATGGACAGGGCAAAAACTTTGGATGGATTACCTAAAACCCTATGTAGACGAATTTATTACAGATACCTATGGCTCCGCAGTTGGGGTAATAAATCCAGAAGCAAAATACAAAGTGGTTATTGAAGGGCATGCCGATGAAATTTCGTGGTATGTAAACTACATTAGCGACAACGGCTTAATTTATGTCATTAGAAATGGCGGAAGCGACCATCAAATTGCACCGAGTAAAGTGGTTAATATCCATACTAAAAGCGGAATTGTAAAAGGCGTTTTTGGCTGGCCAGCGATACACACGCGCGACAAATCTAAAGAGGAAGCGCCAAAACCAGAAAATATTTTTATTGATTGCGGCTGCAAAACTAAAGAAGAAGTCGAGAAATTAGGGGTTCATGTAGGTTGTGTGATTACTTACCCAGATGAATTTCACATTTTAAACAAAGACAATTTTGTGTGTCGTGCTTTAGACAACAGAATGGGTGGTTTTATGATTGCCGAAGTAGCGCGATTACTTAAAGAAAACAAAAAAGAACTGCCTTTTGGATTGTACATCACCAACTCCGTTCAAGAGGAGATTGGCTTACGCGGTGCAGAAATGATTACCCACACCATTAAACCAAACGTGGCTATTGTTACCGATGTAACCCACGATACCACAACCCCAATGATTGAAATGAAAAAAGAAGGGCATTTGGAATTAGGCAAAGGGCCTGTAATCGCTTATGCCCCGGCGGTACAACAAAAATTACGCGATTTAATTACAGATACTGCTGAAGCTAAAAAGATTCCCTTCCAACGTTCGGCCCTATCGAGGGCGACAGGAACAGATACCGATGCCTTTGCTTATAGTAATGGCGGTGTAGCCTCGGCTTTAATCTCATTGCCATTGCGCTACATGCATACCACGGTTGAAATGGTGCATAAAGAAGATGTTGAAAACGTTATTAAACTCATTTACGAAACCTTACTTAATATAAAGAGCGGCGAAACGTTTAGCTATTTTGAATAAAACCAATACAGAAAGCACCATTTAAACGTGGTGCTTTTTTATTATCATTAGGGCGTTACCACAAGGGTCGGGCTTTCCGCTATATCTTTTTTTTACGTCATAGCGAGGAGCAAGCGACGTAGCTATCTTTTAAATTTTAGTTCTAAGCTAGGTATGGTTTTAGCTTTAAAAAAAAGGATGCCGCATCAATCCCTAACGCAACCCAGCATACCCATTAAAACATGCTCAATAAAAACCAACAACATGGACGAAATTATTGATATTGTAACTTCCAACGGTAACCCAACTGGAAAATCTGCACCCAAATCAATTGTCCACCAAAAAGGCTATTACCATAACACGGCACATGTGTGGTTCTACACAACAAATGGCAAAATTTTACTATCGCAACGCTCGTCTAAAAAAATACTTTACCCCTTACTTTGGGATGTTTCTGTAGCCGGCCATATAGATGCTGGCGAAACCATTAAACAAGGCGCTATTAGAGAAATTAAAGAAGAAATAGGTTTAGAGGTTTCTGAAGATGATTTGAATAAAATTGGGGTTTTTAATTGTTTTAAATCCTACGATAATGGTATTTTAGACAACGAATTTCACCATACCTTTATTTCCAATTTAAAAGTCTCACTATCTCAATTAACCATTCAAGCTGAAGAAGTTGAAGCCCTAAAACTAGTCTCAACAAACAACTTCAAACGGCTTTTAAATACTATTGGTAACAACAACAATCATTTTGTAGCTTCAAATAAATCGTATTACGAAACTGTGCTTCACCATATTGAGCAGGCCATGACAAGAAAATAAAAAAAACAATAAGCCAGTCCGTCTCATAGACTTAAACATTCATAAAAAATCACTAGTGTCCGTTTAAAAATATTATAATGCTATCAATTCTTTTAAAATTTAGAACTTTGCACGTTTTTTAAAATGTCACCTTACTTATTTGAAATAATTATTAAGATTTAAAGGAACTATTTTGTTAATTTAAAGTACTTCTGTTTATCAGTTAGTTAGAATCAAGTCTTGGTTCTTATGTCTATTAGCGAAGCGGTCTTATGTCTTTTGTAGAACATTAATGATAGAAAATAATAAAGCGTTTTATAATGCTTATATTTACATGAAAACAATTTCATAAACTTATGAGTCAAACTTTCAAAACCAACGTTAATGCTACTTTCGATTTTGAAATTAATAAAGATGCCGTTTCCAATCTTGACGTCATTCAAATTTCAGACTCCAAACAACATGTTATTCATCAAAATACTTCCTATCATATAGAAATTCTGGAGTCAGATTTCAATAATAAATTCTACCAAATAAAAGTAAATAACACGCTTTATAAGGTTTCTATTTTTAATGATTTGGATATTTTAATAGACGACATGGGGTTTTCTGTAAGCGCCTCTAAACAAGTAAATTTTATAAAAGCTCCAATGCCTGGCTTGATTTTAGACCTACGTGCTCAAGTAAATCAAGAAGTCAAAGAAAATGACACTTTAATCATTCTTGAAGCCATGAAAATGGAGAATATGATCACTTCACCACGAGATGGTATTATCAAATCTATTGCCGTGAAACAAGGTGATGCCGTAGAAAAAAATCAATTATTAATTGAGTTTGAATAGCCAAGAAAATAATTTGAAAATATTCTAAATAAACCTTAAAAATTATGGGGAGATTTCGGCCTTCGAGGAAATGAAAAAAACACATTCTAAATGAAAAAAATACTAGTAGCAAACCGTGGCGAAATTGCCATGAGGGTAATGAAAACAGCTCAAAAAATGGGTATAAGAACTGTTGGGGTTTATTCTTCGGCCGACAGAAATGCCCCTCATGTTAAGTTTGCCGATCAAGCGGTTTGCATTGGCGAATCGCCCTCCAATCAATCGTATCTAAGAGCTGATAAAATTATAGCAGTCGCCAAACAATTCGGCGTAGATGCCATACACCCAGGCTATGGTTTTTTAAGTGAAAATGCCGATTTTGCTGAATTATGTGAAAAAAACAACATTATTTTCATTGGGCCCAAATCAAAAGCCATAAAAATCATGGGCAGTAAATTAGCGGCCAAAGAAACCGTAAAACATTACAATATCCCCATGGTTCCTGGTATTGACGAAGCCATTACCGATGTTAAAAAGGCCAAAAGCATTGCCAAAGAAATAGGCTATCCCATTCTAATAAAGGCCTCTGCTGGTGGCGGCGGAAAAGGCATGCGTGTGGTAGAAAAAGAAAGCGATATAGAATCGCAAATGCGTCGCGCTATAAGCGAGGCGACATCGGCCTTTGGCGATGGCGCTGTTTTTATAGAAAAGTACATTGCTTCTCCGAGACACATAGAAATTCAGGTCGTGGCCGATAGCCATGGTAAGGTTTTACATTTTTTCGAGCGGGAATGCAGCATCCAAAGACGGCACCAAAAAGTGGTGGAAGAAGCACCTTCGTCAATTTTAACCCCGCAATTGAGAGCAGAAATGGGCGAAGCAGCCGTTAAAGTAGCGCAATCTTGTAACTATCTAAACGCTGGAACAGTCGAGTTTTTATTAGATGAACATGGTAATTTCTATTTCCTTGAAATGAATACTAGACTGCAAGTAGAACATCCTATAACCGAATTAATTTGTGGTGTAGATTTGGTCGAACTTCAAATTAAAGTTGCTCGTGGCGAAGCGCTTAAACTAAATCAAGAAGATTTAAAAATTAACGGTCACGCGATAGAATTACGTGTTTATGCCGAAGATCCTTTAAACGATTTTTTACCAAGTGTAGGCACTCTAGAAACATATCAGTTACCTTTCGGGCAACATATTCGTGTGGATAACGGTTTTGAAGAAGGTATGGAAGTCCCAATATATTACGATCCCATGCTTGCCAAACTAATTACGTATGGAAAAACCCGGGAAGAAGCGATTCAACTCATGATACATGCCATTGAAAATTTCCATGTTGAAGGCGTAAAAACAACCCTTCCATTTGGTAAATATGTTTGTGAACACGAGGCCTTTCGTTCGGGGAATTTCGACACGCATTTTGTTAAAAATTATTATGCTCCTGAAACTTTACGAAATAAAACCAAAAATGAAGCTAAAATTGCTGCTACCTTAGCACTCAAACAATATTTAAAAGATCAAAAACAACTTCGTTTACCACATAATTAGAAAGTAAGCGACGTTGGTGTAAAAACAAAATTAGACCATAACAATCTTCCAAGCACATGAAATCCAAAATAGACATCTTAAACGAAAAACTAAATTTAGCACATTTAGGAGGTGGCCAAAAACGTATTGACAAACAGCACGCCAAAAAAAAATTAACCGCTAGAGAACGGGTAAACTATTTAATGGATGAAGGCTCTTTTGAAGAAATTGGAGCCTTAGTAACCCATAGAACTACCGATTTTGGAATGGAAAACGAGGTCTATTATGGCGATGGCGTAGTAACAGGTTACGGCACTGTAAATGGCAGACTAATATATATTTATGCCCAAGACTTTACCGTGTTTGGTGGCGCTTTATCTGAAACACACGCCGAAAAAATTTGTAAAATCATGGATTTAGCCGTTAAAGTTGGTGCGCCTATTATTGGTCTTAACGATTCTGGTGGCGCTCGTATTCAAGAAGGTGTACGTTCTTTAGGGGGTTATGCCGATATTTTTTTTAGAAATGTACAAACCTCTGGAGTGGTTCCGCAAATTTCTGCCATTATGGGCCCCTGTGCAGGCGGTGCTGTGTATTCTCCAGCCATGACAGATTTTACACTTATGGTAGAAGACACTAGTTACATGTTTGTAACTGGCCCAAATGTTGTAAAAACAGTAACTAATGAAACCGTAACGAGCGAAGAGTTAGGTGGCGCAAATACCCACGCTTCTAAATCTGGCGTGGCTCATAAAACCTCGGCCAATGATATTGAATGTTTAGAAGACATTAAAAAACTACTAAGCTATTTACCACAAAACAATACCGCTAAACCAAATGCATTAGAGTTTAAATTGGGTGAAGAAACACGAGAAGTCTTATCGAATATCGTACCAAACAACTCCAACAAACCATACGACATGCAGGCTGTGATTTCAGGTATTATTGATGACCATTCCTTTTACGAGATTCATAAAGATTATGCCGAAAATATTATTGTTGGTTTTGCTCGTTTAGCCGGAAGAAGTATTGGTATCGTAGCCAACCAACCTCAATTTTTAGCAGGCGTTTTAGATGTAAATAGCTCTAAAAAAGCAGCCCGTTTTACTCGTTTTTGCGATTGTTTTAATATTCCGTTACTAGTTTTAGTTGATGTTCCTGGGTTTTTACCGGGTACAGACCAAGAATGGAATGGTATTATTGTACACGGCGCAAAATTACTATATGCATTAAGTGAAGCTACCGTACCAAGAGTAACGGTTATTACGAGAAAAGCTTACGGTGGTGCTTATGATGTTATGAACTCCAAACACATTGGCGCCGATTTTAATTTCGCATGGCCAGGTGCAGAAATTGCAGTTATGGGAGCGAAAGGCGCAAGTGAAATTATTTTTAAAAAGGAAATCGCTAATGCCGATAATCCCATTAAAAAGCTTGCTGAAAAAGAAGCCGAATATGCCGAGAAATTTGCAAACCCCTACCGCGCTGCACAACGTGGTTTTATTGATGAAGTTATTTTGCCCAAAAACACCAGACGTAAATTAATAAAAGCCTTCGCGATGTTAGAAAACAAAAAAGTGGAAACGCCTAAAAGAAAACATGGCAACATTCCCCTATAAATTTCTAGTCGATATAGGCATTGAAACCCTTTGTTTTAAAGAAAAAAAACAAAATGGCAAATCAAAATTCCCAAATCATCCTTATATTTGCACTTTCTTAAAAATAACAACAATGCAAGACGGATTATACGCAAAATTTAACACAACAAAAGGAGAAATTCTAGTAAGCTTAGAGTACCAAAAAACACCTGGAACCGTAGGTCATTTTGTAGCCTTAGCCGAAGGAAATTTAGAGAATTCAGCCAAACCTCAAGGCACGCCATATTACAATGGACTAAAATTTCACAGGGTGATACCTGATTTCATGATACAAGGTGGATGCCCACAAGGTACAGGCACGGGTAATCCAGGATACCAGTTTGACGATGAGTTTCACCCCGATTTAAAGCATGATGGCCCTGGTATATTATCGATGGCCAACGCAGGACCAGGAACCAACGGAAGTCAATTTTTTATTACGCACGTAGAAACCTCTTGGCTAGACGGTAAGCATACGGTTTTTGGAAAAGTTCAAAACGGTCAAGACGTTGTTGATGCCATTGCTCAAGGCGATACCATTGATAGTATAGAAATTGTAAGAGTTGGTGCAGATGCAGAAGCTTTTAATGCTGTTGAAGCTTTTAGAACATTTGAAGGTTCAAGAGAAAAAAGAATACAAGAAGCCAAAGCTTTAGCTGAGGCCGAATTAGATAAATTCGCGGCTGGCTTTAATAAAACAGAGAGCGGTTTACGTTATAAAATACTTCAAGAAGGCACAGGTACCAAAGCAGAAAAAGGTAAAACCGTATCGGTGCACTATAAAGGGCAGTTAACCGATGGCACTGTTTTCGATTCGTCTTACAAACGCAAACAACCTTTAGAGTTTCCGGTTGGCGTTGGTCAAGTAATTCCTGGTTGGGATGAAGGTATCTGTTTGCTAAATGTTGGTGATAAAGCTCGTTTAGTAATACCAAGTAATTTAGCCTACGGTAGCGCTGGTGCAGGTGGTGTAATCCCACCAGATGCGACTTTAATATTTGATGTGGAATTAATGGATGTGAAATAAATTTAAAACCATTATTACGGTATTATTCAACACAAACATATGGAAATTAAAAAAGAGTGCCTCAAACGCACTCTTTTTTTTATCTAACGCAAAATATATTTATTAGTCGGTTAAAGCCTCACGCTTCGCCTTTTTTTCTGCTCTCATTTCTTTAAATTTCTCTAATAACGCACCACCAATCCAGTAAGGTACTACAAAAGCAAATAAAAATATCATCAACCAAAAACCAATTGTGAAAATTGCTAAAAACGCTAAAAAACCTAAGTACTGGTCAAATTCGAACATCATTATATGTATTTTAAAGTGGTTATACACAAAGATATAATAAAGTGTGCTGTTTTACAATATAAAAAAATACTATTTAATTAAGGTGCCCCACTCGGTCCACGATCCATCGTAAACCGCAATATTTTTATAGCCACAAATGTCTGCTCCTAAAGCTAAAATACATGCTGTTATGCCCGATCCGCATGAAAAAATAAGCGAATCATCACGACTGATAACTTCTGAAAAAATAGTTTGTAATTCTCTTTTGGATTTCAGCAACCCCGCATTCGTTATCAAGCATGAATACGGAATGTTTTTTGAATTGGGGATGTTTCCCCGTCTTAAACCCTCACGAGGTTCTGCTTCTAGGCAATTAAATCGAGCGGCAGATCGCGCATCAATTATTTTATGTGTTTTATTATCTGAAGCTTTTTTTACGTCATTAAAAAAACACATGACATTTGATTGCGGTTTGGCTATAAAATCACCTTCTTTATAATTGTAGTGCTTTTGGGGCTCGACTGTAAATCCAGCATCTATCCAACAAGCTAAACCACCATTTAGAACGGCAACATTGTTAAAGCCAAAAGCTTTAAATAACCACCAAACTCGCGCACTAGAGTATATCCCTTTGTCATCGTAAACTACAATAGCACTGGTGTTATTAATACCTAAATTTCTAGCTTCTTTTTGGAATTGTTCTGCTGATGGAAAAGTATTTGGAAATGGTTGCGACTGGTCGCTAAATTTATTTTTTATGTCGAAAAATCGGGCTTTCGGAATTTGTTTCTGTAAGGCATCGTTAGTTTTTTTAATCGTGCCATCTAAAATCACCAAATTATCAGCATTACAATTTTGATGAAGCCACTCTACCGAAACAACGGGTGATTCTATGTTTATATAGGTATTCATAACACATTTAAATAGTATATCTAAAACACTATTAATTAAAGATTGTGTTTTTGCAACATCTAAAGGATTTTAATCGACAAGCACGATCCCCACCATAGATGAAGATTTAATTGATTATAAGCAAAGCCTTTATTTAATTTTTTCAAAATAATGATCGTCCCATTCCTTTGGCTGTGGTTCATCTTGCAGTTTTCCTAAAGATTTAGCCACTAGCATAGACACGGTGGCATCGCCAGTTACATTTACTACCGTTCTACACATATCCAAGGGTCTATCTACTGCAAAGATAAGCGCCAATCCTATAGGCAATAATTCTTCTGGAAAACCTACAGACTCTAATACTATAACCAACATAACCATACCTGCACTCGGCACTGCTGCACTACCAATAGAGGCTAACAAGGCGGTACCCACAATAATTAACTGGTTAGTAAAGGTTAAGCCTTCTGGCCAAATTACTTGCATAATAAAAACCGCGGCAATACCTTGGTATAAACTGGTACCATCCATATTAACCGTAGCTCCAACGGGTAGTACAAAACCAGCGACCTCTTTATCTACACCCAGATGTTCCTCTACACGCTCCATAGTTACCGGTAATGTGGCCGCACTACTACTGGTTGAAAACGCCAAAAGTTGTGCTGGACTTATTTTTTTCAAAAACCAAAAAGGAGACTTTTTTGCATATACCCCTACCAATACTAGATAAAAAACAATCATTAAAATTAACCCACCAATAACACAGAATGCGTAGTAAAGCAGTTTGATTAAAATCTCGGTGTCATCAAAAGCAATAATTACATTCGCAAGTAGAGCAAAAACCGCATACGGAGCAAAAAACATAATTAAATCGACCATTTTCATCACTACCTCATTAAGCGAGTCGAAAAAATTAATTAACGGTTTGGCTTTCTTTTCGTCTACTAACAATAAACAAATACCAACAAAAAAAGCAAAGAAAATAACCTGTAGCATAGAGACTTCAACAAAAGACTCGAAAATATTATTTGGAAAAATATCAACTAATGGCTGTAAAGGTCCAGCTTCTTTTTGGGCTACAGCTTTCTCTAGCTTATCGGTAACCCCATCATCATCTTCATATTTTAATTTAATCTTCTCTATAGTTTCTTCCGGCATGCCTACTCCAGGCTCTACAACATTAACAATGCTTAAACCAATAATAATAGCAACTACGGTTGTACCAACATAAATGGAAATGGTACGCAATCCCATAGATTTTATTTTAGAAATGTCTTTTAAATCGGAAATTCCCTTTATTAACGATGCTAAAATTAAGGGGATGGCAATTAGTTTTAAAAGGTTTATAAAAATAGTGCCAAAAGGTGCTACCCATCTGCTTATAAAATGTTTGGCTTTTAGTTCCTTAACCTCCTCAGCTTCCACAAACTCAACACTATGCACAACCTTACCATTATCGATACTTTCAACAACTTTTTCGTAAGCAGGTATTATTCCAGTTACCACCTCTTCTCTTCCCCAGCTGGTGGATAATAAAACGAAGCCAAATACCACTCCTAAAACCATTCCAATAATAATCTTCCAATGTAATGCTAGTTTTTTCATAAGCAACTGCTGGTCTCTTCGTAATTGAAGAGCGTTTATTTTTTTAAAAATTTAAATGCCTAACAATATAGTTATTTTTTTTTCTGTGTTATAAAGCTTAACACCTTATTTCTGTTCAAGAGTCTGTAAAATTAAAAAATCCTTTAAATTTTCAGAAATATTTTAGAACACATCTTAAACCTTTACTTATTATAATTTTAGTTCGCCTTTATAAATCTCTATCAAATTAAACACAGAAATACAAAGCACAAGCCAGGTAGCTCCTATAATAAAACCACCTAAAATATCTGAAGGAAAATGAACACCCAAATAAATTCGGCTTAAGCCAATACTTAAAATAAGACATGCTAAAACCAATATTACTCCTATTTTTACAAACCTATTGATTTTTAGTTTACTCACTAAATACATTATAAAACCATAAAACACCAGAGCATTCATGGCATGTCCACTGGGGTAACTCAAGGTTTGTACCGAAACTAAATGATCGGCAGCGGGTCTTGCCCTGTTTATAATATGTTTTAGCAGTACATTTAAAAGCGCAGATAAAGCCAAAGTTAAGATAATTTGTAACAAACGTTTCTTTTGTTTTAGCACAATTATTGAAAATAAGCCGCCAGCAAGTATAAGGGTTAGATAACCATAAACATCTCCCACATGTGTTATAAAAACAAAATAGTTGGTTAAGCCAGAAGACCGTATAGACACAAAGTAATTTGAGATATAAGCATCGTAAGCCACAACAGTACTTGAAGTTAACATGGTGGTTAGTGCAATAAACACACCTAAGCCAACAAGAACTAAGACTGCTACAAAACCTTTATAAGTATTAAGCGCAGATATTTGTTTTGTCGATTTATTTTTTAAAATCACATTAATAATTTTGTTAAGTAATTTGCATTGAAACCGGCATGGTTATCTTCTTTATGTACACTCAATAAATAATCAAGGATTAAAAAAAATTTTAGATCTAAATAAAATATTTAGCGGTAAAGTTTATTCATTAAATAAAAATCGGCCAGAACCAACGCCGCCATAGCTTCTACAATTGGTACAGCTCTAGGAACCACACAAGGATCGTGACGACCTTTACCCTGGGCTTGCACAACTTCACCCTTACTGTTAATGGTTTCGTACTTTTGAATAAGGGTTGCTACCGGTTTAAAGGCCACATTAAAGTAAATATCCATACCGTTGCTAATACCACCTTGAATGCCACCAGAGAAATTAGTTTTGGTCGTACCATCGGTATTAAAAGCATCGTTGTGCTCACTGCCGTACATGGTACTGCCATGAAAGCCACTGCCGTATTCAAAACCTTTTACAGCATTTATGGAAAGCATCGCTTTTCCCAATTCGGCATGTAATTTATCAAATACTGGTTCACCTAAACCAGCGGGAACATTTTTTAAAACACAACTTACCACACCACCAACGGTGTCTCCTTTACTTCGCACGTCTTTGATATACGATTCCATTTTTGAAGCCATGGCTTGGTCTGGGCATCGCACAATATTCGACTCCACTTTAGTTAAATCTAAATCTGTATACGGTTTGTCGAGTGCCATGCTTCCTACAGCAGAAACATAGGCCGTAATTTCTATATGTTGTAACATTTGTTTTGCAATGGCACCAGCAACTACGCGACATGCTGTTTCTCGTGCAGAGCTTCGACCGCCACCTCTGTAATCTCTAAAACCATATTTTTGGTCGTAAGTATAATCGGCATGACTAGGACGATAACTATCTTTAATATGGGTATAATCTTGAGATTTTTGATTGGTGTTTTCTATAACAAAACCTATGGATGTTCCTGTAGTTTTACCTTCAAAAATTCCGGAATGAAACTTGACAGTATCGGGTTCTTTACGTTGTGTTACAATAGCAGATTGTCCAGGCTTCCGTCTATTTAACTCAGCTTGAATGAATTGTAAATCTAACACAATTCCAGACGGACAACCGTCTATTACGCCACCTAAAGCGGGGCCATGAGATTCACCGTAAGTTGTAAGCCTGAATAGTTTTCCAAAAGAATTACCTGCCATATTTTTATTTTAAGGCTAAAATAAATCTAATATTAGACATACGAAAATTGAAGTTGTATTTTCTTAAAAGGACTGATGATTTAATAATTGCTGACTAATGACTAAAACTACAGGTAAGTATTTAATAACACTAATGTCCGATAAAACTATTATGCTGCTGTCAATCCTTCTAAATAAAGAACTTTGCACATTCTTTTAAATGTTACCTTGCTTATTTGAAACAATTATTAAGATTTAAAGGAGATATGTTGTTAATTAAAGCACTTCTGTTTATAAGTTAGTTAGAATCAAGTCTTTGTTCATGATTCTAAAAGCGAAGCGGTCTTATGTCTTTTATCGGACATTGATGATTTAAAAATTTAAAAGTGCTTCCTTCAAAATAGTAACTGGATGTTTGGCCTCCCGTTTTGTACCATCTTCAATTTGATGCCTACAACTGGTACCATTTGCAGAAATAACCGTATTTTCTGGGGTTTTTCTAATGGCTGGAAATAAGGTCTGCTCGCCTACTTGCATACTCACTTCGTAATGTTCTTTTTCGTAACCAAAACTTCCGGCCATACCACAACAACCACTAGGAATAATAGTAACTTTATAGTTTTTAGGCAAATTTAAAACTGTAAAACTAGACATTTGGTTGCTCATTGATTTTTGATGACAATGCCCGTGAAATTTTATGGTTTTCTCTTCCCATGTGAACTGATTGGCGTTTATATTTCCTAGATCAATTTCTTTTTGAAGAAACTCTTCAATTAAAAACGTGTATTTTGCTATCGCTTTCGCGGAAATTTTATCGTCTGCTAATTTTAAATATTCGTCTTTAAACGTTAAAATTGCCGAAGGTTCTAAACCAATTAATGGCGTGTCTTCTGAAATTTTATCTTTAAAAATTTTAATATTAGTGTTTGCAAAATTTTTAGCTTGCTCTAATAGGCCTTTTGATAAAAAGGAACGCCCAGATTCGGCATGATTAATTATTTTCACCTCATAATTTAAGGCTGTTAAAAGCTCTATGGCATCTAAGCCAATGGCAGCGTCTAAATGATTGGTAAATTCATCGTTAAAAAAATAAACCGTTTTTATTTTATTTTCTTTTGTTGTTAAATTTTTAACCTGCTTAAATTGTTTGGCTAAACTTTTGTTTGAAATTAAAGGCAGACGTCTTTCTTTAGCAATTCCAAAAATGTTTTTTAATATGGCACTTGTAAAACGGTTTGAAAACACAAAATTTGTGAGCTGAGGCATTTGGCTTCCAAAGCGATTTAAAGCATTGTTGTATGCAAATAACTTGCTGCGTAATGAGATGCCATTTTCCTTTTGATATTGATATAAAAACTCAGCTTTTAAGCTTGCAACATCAACACTGCTGGGGCATTCACTTGCACAGGCTTTACAGCTTAAACAGAGATCGAAAACCGCTTTAAGCTCTTTATGATTAAATTTATTTTCTTTTTCAGGATGTGTTAAAAACTCACGTAAGGCATTAGCGCGTGCCCGCGTGGTATCTTTTTCGTTTCTGGTGGCTCTGTAACTTGGACACATGGTACCACCAAATTCTGGAAGTTTTCTGCAATCGCCAGAACCGTTACATTTTTCGGCTTCACGAAGAATACCTTGAGTTTTTGAGAAATCTAAAAAGGTTTTAATCTCTGGTTCCTTTCTATCTGGAGCATAACGCAGCGACTCATCCATAGGATAAGCATCCACAATTTTACCTGGATTAAAAATACTATCCCCATCGAAAGCGGTTTTTATGCGTTTTAAAATTTCATAATTTTCAACCCCAATCATTAACGGAATAAATTCTGAGCGCACAATACCGTCGCCATGTTCGCCGCTCATAGAGCCCTTATATTTCTTAACTAAATGTGCCACATCGGTAGTTATTTTTCTAAACAACAGCACATCTTTCTGTTTTTTTAAATTTAAAATGGGGCGTAAATGCAATTCACCTGCTCCTGCATGAGCGTAGTAAATGGCCTCTTGTTTATAATGCGCCATGAGTTGTGTAAACTCAGAAATGTAATTGGCTAAATCTGGCAACGCCACAGCGGTATCCTCAATACATGCCGCCGATTTTTTATCGCCAATAATGTTTCCCAACAAGCCTAAACCAGCACTTCGCAATTGGTTGGCTTTGTCTATAGCAGTGCCATAAAGTTTGGGGTAGGCATAGCTTAAACCCGATGCCATAATGTCTTTTTCTAGGGCTTCAGCTAATTTTTCGACTGCATTTATACTATTAGCTTTTACCTCACACATTAAAATAGCCTTTGGGTCACCCTGTATAAATTGCCTATTTTCTTGTTGTGTTTTATTGTGTTTGGTGCAATCTAAAATGGTTTTATCCATCATTTCACAGGTGTACAAATTGTGTTTCATGACCAATTCAACCGCATTTAAACAGTTTTCTATACTATCAAAATGTGCCGCAATCATAATACTTTCTTGTGGCGGTAACTTATCGAGCTGTAAAGTAATTTGCGTTGTAAACGCTAAAGTACCCTCGCTACCAGTAAGTAATTTACACATGTTAAAGTTTTCGGGCAGGTTTGAGAATACCTTGGTATTCAACAACTCGTCTATGGCATAACCTGTACATCTTCTGTGAATTTCGGGCTTTGGAAACTGTGTTTTTATACTATTTTGAACAGTCTCAGATCTAAGTTCATTATAAATAGTTTTATAAATGTGCCCCTCTAAGGTATTTTGGCGCGTTTTTCTTTGAAATTCTTCTGTGGTTAAACCTCTAAAAATAGCTTCACTCCCATCGCTTAAAATGGTGTGCATTTCTAAAACCTTATCGCGTGTCACACCGTATTGTATGGAGGTTGTACCCGAAGAGTTATTACCTACCATACCACCTATCATACATCTATTAGAGGTCGAGGTATTCGGCCCAAAAAACAAACCAAAGGGTTTTAAGTAATTATTGAGTTGGTCGCGCACGACACCTGGCTGAACGGTAACAGTTTGCGCTTTCTCATTAATATCTAAAATTTTTGTGAAATATTTTGAGACATCGACCACGATGCCTTTACCAACAACTTGACCCGCTAAAGAGGTGCCAGCAGTTCTTGGTATTAAAGAGGTATTATAAGTTTTTGCGAACTTAATGAGCGTTTTAATATCTTGATTATTTTTAGGATATGCTACCGCTAAAGGCAACATTCTATATACAGAGGCATCGGTGGCATAAATAGATTTCACTAAATCGTCATGAAACAACTCCCCAGAAAGATTTGTACGTAGAGTCTCAAGATGTGGCTTTAAGCTCATATTATTATAAATGGTATTTTAAATTTTAATTAAAACTAAATAGACATGCAAATTCAGAACACGGTACTGCACAAAATAGCTTTTTAAATGATCTATTTTGCAAGATAACTCGTATATTTGATTTTAGTAGTCATTAGTTTATTTCTATTTTACTTTGGTGCATTAAACCTTCATATGACTATTGTATTTGCCCTATATTTGAAACTTTAAAAATAAATAAACAAAATTTAAACTCATGAAAAAATTAATTTTACTTGTAATTGCTGTAATAGGTTTTGCGTTTGCTGGAAATGCACAACGAATATCTGAAAATGCCTTAGGATTACGTTTAGGTGACAGCGATGGTTTTGGTGCCGAAATATCGTACCAACGTGCTTTAGGTGATAATAACCGTTTAGAGGTAGATTTAGGCTGGCGCGATGGAAGTAATTATGATGGTTTTAAACTTGCTGGACTCTACCAATGGGTCATGCCTTTAGATGGCAGTTTTTATTGGTACGCTGGTGTTGGTGGTGGTTTAGGCTCTTACAGTATTTACAATCCTAGAGGGAAAGATTTTACAGATACCTTTGTTTTTATTGCTGGTGATATTGGTATTGAATATAATTTCGACATCCCACTATTGTTATCTCTGGATTTTAGACCAGAAATTGGTTTTGGTAATGAATTGTATGACAATAACGATTTAGATTTCGATATTGCTTTAGGAATTCGCTATCAATTCTAAACGCTTTAAAATATATTTTAAAAGCGCCCGATTGGGCGCTTTTTTTTTGAATCTGATCTTAAAAAAGTCTTTCCTAACTTTACAAACGTATATAAATTTAAGACCAGTATAAATAAGATGAAAAAAATAATTCTAAGCCTTTTTGCCATATCAATACTAGGTTTTTCAGGTTATTACGTTAAAAATAACCTTGCGTCAAAAAATAAAATTGATAACGGTACTCAAGACGCCAAAACTCTTGAGGCGATACAAGATTTAAGAGAGGGCGATATCATTTTTCAAACTTCAAAATCGAACCAAAGCAAGACCATACAATTGGCTACAAAATCTAAATACAGTCACATGGGTATTATCTACAAGAATAACGGGACTTATTTCGTTTTCGAAGCCATTCAGCCTGTAAAATTAACCCCGCTTTTAGAGTGGATAGATCGTGGTGAGAACGGTCGTTTTGTTGTCAAGCGACTTAAAAACGCTAATGATATTTTAACACCTGAGGTTTTAAATAAGATGAAATCGTACGGCGAAACCTTTAAAGGGAAAGACTATGATTTATATTTTAAATGGAGCGATGATAAGATATACTGCTCTGAATTGGTTTGGAAAATATACAAAGAAATTACAGGTATTGAAATCGGGAAACTAGAAAAACTATCGGACTTTGATCTGTCAAGCCAAATAGTAAAACAGAAAATGGTAGAGCGCTACGGTAAAAAGATTCCTATGGATGAGAACGTAATTTCTCCAGCGGCCATGTTTAATTCTAGTGTACTTGAAACTGTGATAAATCACTAATTAAAACACCTCTAAGAACACAGCTTTTACACACTTTACGATACCATTTTAACCGTAAAAACTTAAGCAATATGGATTACAACACTAATAAGCTTAAAGCAACATACATTTAGCCAAAGTCTCTTGATAAATGGCTTCGTATTGCGGTACGATATTATGCAAATCAAATTTTACGGATTCTTTTCTAGCATTATTTTTAAACGTACGTAGTCTACTATCGTCACTTAAAATATACAGTGCATTTTTAGTCATATCTTCAACATCACCTACTTCGCTTAAAAAGCCAGAGACACCATGTACATTTACTTCTGGAATTCCGCCAGTGTTACTCGAAATAACCGGTACTCCAGATGCCATAGCTTCTAGCGCTGCCAAACCAAAACTTTCGGTTTGAGAAGGAAGTAAAAACAAGTCACTAAAGCATAAAATTTTATTAATTTCATTACTTTTTCCGAAGAAAATAACCTTGTCTGAAATTCCCAATTCTTGGCACAAACAATCCATTTTTTCTCGTTCTGGGCCTTCACCCACCAGCATTAATTTTGCAGGCATTGCTTTTTGAATATTATAAAAAACTTTAATAACATCCTGTATACGTTTTACAGCGCGTAAATTACTAATATGGGTTATAATTTTCTCATCGTCATTTGCCATCATTGCACGCTGGCAATCTGAATAATCGTTTTTAAACTTTGTTAAGTCAATAAAATTAGAAACCACATGTATGTCTTTTTTAATATCGAATAGACGTAAGGTATCGTCTTTTAAACTTTTTGAAACCGCCGTTACCGCATCAGATTTATTAATACTAAACGTCACTGCAGGTTTGTAAAAGGGATGACTTCCAACAAGGGTGATATCGGTACCGTGCAGTGTGGTAACAATAGGTACATAAATACCTTCTTCAATCAACATTTTTTTCGCCATATATGCCGCATAGGCATGAGGAATTGCATAATGCACATGCAGAATTTCAATTTTATGAAGCTTCACCATATCTACCAATTTACTGGATAAGGCCAACTCATATGGTTGATAATGAAACAATGGATATTCAGGAACATTGACTTCGTGGTAATGTACATTTTTATTTAACAACTCCAATCTAACTGGTTGTTTATAAGTGATAAAATGAATTTCATGTCCGCGTTTAGATAGTTCTAAACCAAGTTCTGTAGCCACTACACCACTACCTCCAAATGTTGGATAACACACAATTCCTATTTTCATTCTTTTAGCTTTAAGTCCTTTAATCTTCAATCGCTTCGTAAATTAACCGTTGAATATCAGTTCTTATATTTTTTCGTAATAATAAATTTAGACCTGCTTTAGGATAGGTTCTATTCGCCAGAAATACATAAATAATTTCTTCGTCGGGGTCTGCCCAAGCATAGGTACCCGTAAATCCTGAATGCCCAAAACTGGTCATAGATATGCACCCACAAGTAGGGCCTTTATCACCCAATTGCGGTTTATCGAATCCCACACCACGCCTATTGTCTTCTTCACAAAAATAACAGGTATTAAACATATCTACAGTTTCTGGTTTTAAGTAGCGCTTACCGCCATAATATCCCAATTGTAAATACATTTGCATTATTTTAGCGACGTCGTTGGCATTACTAAAAACACCGGCATGACCTCCTACTCCATTCTGCATAGCAGCTCCCATATCGTGCACAAAACCATGTACTTTCTGATAACGGAAATAGTTGTCAACCTCAGTTGGTACAATTTTTTTATTACTTAATTTGTGGTAAGGATTATACAAGGTGTTGTTGGCTCCTATGGATTGATACAAATGATCTTGAGTGATCTCATCGAGTCCCTTGTTATAATGTTTTTCAATAAATTCTTTTAGAATATAATACGGGAAATCGCTGTAGCGATATCGCAGTTCGCTTAACAATTCAGAATCTCTAATGGTTTTAGAAATTGAGTCCATATAATCGCTACGCAAGAATAAATTTTTAGCCACCTCAATATTAAATTTATCACTTTTTGTGGTTCTGTAATATTTTGGACTTGGTCGCTTGGTTTCCGGATCTAGTGTTTTGTAATAAAAAGGTTCCCAAGGTCGTAATCTTGCATAATGAGAAAGCATTTTTTTTATGGAGATATTCTTTTTGTTTGAGTTTTTGTATTCTGGTAAAATATCGGCAAGCTTACTGTCTAAAGATACAATACCTTGCTCGACCAACTGCATTATTAAAGGCAATGTGGCTATAATTTTTGTAAGAGAAGCGACATCGTACACATCGTCTGAGGCCACCATCTGCTTACCTTCGTAGGTATGTTTACCAAAATTTTTATTGTAGACAACCTTACCGCGTCTTGCCACTAAAAGTTGAATTCCTGGGGTCATCTTAGAATCGACAGCCAGTTGCGCCACAGAATCTATTTTTTTTAATTTTATCGAGTTCATTCCCACCCGTTCTGGGCTAGAATACCCTAATCGATTTAACAAAAAACTTTCAATACCATCGCCCACCTTAAAAAACTGACCTACCGATACTGGCAATGTCCCTTTTGCAGCCAAAGCTCCAAATATTATTTGCGCAGATTTTTGTTGTGCAATCTCGCTATTTTGATAACTAACTACAATACTTTCAATGTTTTCGATAGTTTTTAAATCTGAAAGCGCATAGGGTTTTACAAAAACATCTAGTATAACGGTATGGTTTTTTGCAATCTCGGTTAACCAAATTAACTCTTCATCTGAAAATGTATAGGGTTTCCACGGATTATCGTTAGAACGATGTAAACCAATTATTACGGTATTATAGGGCTTTAATCTGTTTTTTAAATCTCTTAAAGTTTCCGCTTGAATGGCGTGTACTTTAGTGTACTTTTTTAATTCTTTAAAAAAAGTTACACCGCTGGCATCCCCCATTTCTACATAAGCTATGGTTTTGGTTTCTAAATTTCGAATAGGTAAGACATCTTTGTCGTTTTTTACAATTGTAATGGCATTTTCCATTAGTTCTTCGTACAAAACATCATCTTTTATTCTATTTAAATCTTTTTGTAAATTATACAAGCCTACAGGTTTGTAATTATTTAAGCCCACTTTGTATTTAGCTTGCAGGATTTTTTTAACCGAATGAGCTAAACGCGCTTCTGTAATTTCACCATTGTTATACGCCTCGGTAATTTTTGCAATGCCAGCAGGAACATCTTCAGAGATTAGTAAAACATCGTTACCAGCTTTAAAGGCTGCTAGATCTATTTCTCCAGCAGTAGAGAATTTTCTAGTCGAGCTACCATCAATGACAGGTTCGGTATAATCTGCCACACCTTTCATATTTAAAGCATCTGTAAAGATAAGTCCTTTAAAACCTAGGCGTTCTTTTAAAATACCAGTTACAATGTGTTTTGATAGCGACGAAGGAAAACCAGGACGAGGCTCTAAACTGGGTACATTTAAATGCGCCACCATAACACTAGAGAGCCCTTCATTTATTAATTTTTTATACGGGTATAACTCAATGGAATTAATTCTTTTCTCACTGAAAGTAATGGTTGGTAGTGTTTTATGAGAATCTTGACTAGTATCACCATGTCCAGGAAAATGCTTTGCATTTGCCAAAACACCAGCACTTTGCATACCTTCCATTAAGGCTAAAGACTTTGCAGTTACATTATCGCGATCCTCACCAAAAGAGCGATTTCCAATAATGGGATTTTTGGGGTTGGTGTTAATATCTGTCACTGGAGCAAAATTAAAATGAACCCCAATACGCTTGCAATGCTCACCTATATATTTACCAGTTTGTCTTATTAAATTATTATCTTTTATGGCGCCCAGTGTCATGTTCCAAGGGAATGAGTAGGTCGAATCTAATCGCATTCCTAAACCCCATTCGGCATCCATACCAATTAATAGCGGAATTTTAGAATTTGCTTGAAGCTCATTATTTAATTTTGCTTGCTTAACAGGGCCACCAAGAGAATAAATTACACCACCTAATTTATGATCTTGTATAAGTCTAATATTTGAGATTTTAGTTTTTTCGTCTTGATTAGAAAAAATCATAATCATGTATAACTGACCAATTTTTTCTTTTAAGCTTAAAGAATTATAAGTACTATCCACCCATTTTTGTTGCGCCTCGACATCCTCGGCTAACAAAGGGTTTGGTGAATTTTGTCCAAATGAAAAAAGAATGCTAAAAAAACAAAGTATTGAGGGCACGAAATAACGCATGTAACGAAAATATTTTAATAATTATCGGATTATTATTTTATTCAAAAATAAGTATGCCAAATTAATACTTTAAAAAGAAGAAAAAAAGACTTTAAGTTAGAATTATAATAAACAAGCTCGATATCATTTAAACGTCTATTAAATTCACAACAATATCAGCCATTTAAAACCTAACAACGAACCTTATGTTTTGGTTAAAATCGTATAGACATGCACACAAGCTAATCGATTAAATCGATATGACGATCGTGATAACCTAATAAATACAAAACGCCATCTAAGCCCATACTCGATATCGAACTTTCTGCATTGTTTCTCACTTTAGGTTTAGCATGAAAAGCGATACCTAAACCCGCTAGATTAATCATTTGTAAATCGTTAGCGCCATCTCCAACTGCAATCGTTTGATTAATATGTATGCCTTCTCGTTGTGCAATTATTTTTAGATAATGTGCTTTTTTATCACCATCTACAATTTCACCAAGATAACCACCTGTTAAAACACCGTCTTTAATTTCTAATTGGTTGGCATAGACATAATCGATACCCAATTCTTTTTGTAAATAGTGACCAAAATATGTAAATCCGCCAGATAAAATAGCGGTTTTAAATCCGTAGCCCTTTAGAGTATCAATAAGTCGTCTTGCCCCTTTAGTTATTGGTAAGTTAATGGCTACCTCACGCAACACTTCTTCTTTTAAACCCTTTAAAAGTTTCATGCGTTTTTTAAAACTTTCGTTAAAATCGATTTCGCCCTGCATGGCAGATTCTGTAATCGCCTTAACTTGCTCTCCTACACCTGCTAATTCCGCCAGCTCGTCAATAACTTCTGTTTGAATTAATGTAGAGTCCATATCAAAACACACTAAACGACGATTACGACGGTAAATATTATCTTCTTGAAATGCTACATCTACGTTTAATTCGCTAGAAACTTGCATGAATTTTTCTGTAAATGCCACTTTATCGTCAATTTCCCCTCTTATGGACAATTGTATAGAGGCTCTCGGATAATTATTCTCTTTAACAAGAGAAACCCGTCCTGTAAGCCTTTTTATAGAATCGATATTTAAGTTTTTTTCTGTAATTAATTTGGTGATTTCAGAGATTTGTTTCGCTTCTAATTTTTTTCCTAAAATGGTAACAATGTATCTATTCTTACCTTGCAAATTCACCCATTTCTCATAATCTTCAAGAGCGATTGGTGTAAATTTGGCGGTAACACCCAATTCGTAAGTTTTAAAGAGTAAATCTTTTAAAACAGGTGCAGAGGCATTTCCTGCTTTAACTTCAAATAATATCCCTAAAGATAAGGTGTCGTGAATATTTGCTTGGCCAATGTCCAGAATATTAGCGTCATATTTTGCTAAAACGGCAGTTAAACTTGTTGTTAATCCAGGTTTATCTTGACCTGATATATTTAATAATATAATCTCATCGACCATAATGTTCTTTTCACTTTAATTGATACAAAAATTCAAACAAATTTATTTTAAAAATCGACTGTGCCAACTTTCGCTTGCAGGAACCTCCCAGTTCTCGTTAAACTCTGCAATGGTATTTACCAAGTTATTAAACACAATCGTATTTTTAGAAACCGCTTTATCTTTTGCCATTTTTCTAAAATCTACAAGTGTTTTATAGGCCACGTAATCACCTTGTTTGTATGAGACATTCATTTTGTCCATTAAATCGACTTGGTATGCCTTTTCTAATTGTTGAATAAAATGAACCGACTCGTCTATAGAGCACCCAGAAGCTTTGGCTATATTTTGATTTAAGGCCAATATAATAAATCGTTTGTATTTAATGGTATAGCCTGCCTGTAAATCGCTGCCATGCGCAGTCCAGTTTTCTACAAAAACATCAAGTTTTTTTTTTATTTCTTCTAATTCCTGCTCTGTGAAGGAGCGATTGGCTTGATATATCCAAACCCGAGACGTTTCTGGTAATGTATTAAAATCGACTAACATAAATTTCTTTAATTTTAATTGCAAAAATACTGTTTTACATCCAATCTTTAGCCTGAGACTCCACCTTAAACAATAGGAAATCATGAATGGCTTTGGCTTCTTTTTCTAAAATGTATGGAATTTTTAAAGTCTTAGAGGCCGTAAAAATATAAACCGATGTAATGTGATGACGTTTCTGGAAAATGGTTTGCTTCAATTCTACCGCTTGTATTTTATGAATTTCTAAAATACTAGTTACCGTGTCAATTACACCACCTCCAATAGTTACAAAGTTATCATCAATACTATAATAAGCTTTCTTGTAAGCAAAATAAACGTATAACATAGCAGTTACAACCAAGATGATATTAAACCACAAAAAAGCACTTCCAAACATTAGATATCCTAACATATTAATAATTGGAATAGGTATAAAAATACGAAAAGCCAATATGCGTTTATAGTAAGCATGAGGTTTAAAAGTTGCCGAAGGCGTAGAATAGTTAAGCAACAATTTATCTAATAATTGATTAACCTGATTTTTTTCTAAAGCTATAATTACAAAGTTATCGCGTTGTTTTTTATGAACCATAGCTTGTTTTACCGATACGGTATGTAAATTGAGATACTGCTTAAACCTATTGGTTTTAATAACGATGTTCTGTATACGGTTAGGTACTAAACTAAGGGAAACCTTATTGAATAATCCTTTATTAATCTCAATTGTTTTTTGGTGTTCTACAACTTCTAAATTAAAGTGAATTACAAATGTTTTTATCACTGAAAAAACCAGAGTTACTAAAATACCGAAAACTATAAAAACAAAATATTGTATTACAAAATTACTAGCTATATCGTCTTTAAAATTGATTAATTCTTCTAGTCGAGATTCAAATTCCAAATTTGAAATATAGCTTGTAAACTCGTAGTACAAGCCATAAACGAAAGACACAATAATAAGGAAATTTCTTAAATGATTTTGCGAAATACCTTCTAAGAGTAAACGTTTTGGAGCCACTCGACAAAACACTTTTTTATTTTCTAAGGTTTCATTTTGGAGTGGTGTGTTGCTCGATTTAGTAAATAATTCTGCCTTAAGTTGTAGCGCAACAGATTTACCTAAGGCACGAATTTCGATCTCAGAATCCGTATCGCCAGCGGTTTCAATATTTAAAGATACCACGTCTATAAGTTGCTGTAAAAAATTCTGTTTAATATAAACATTCTGAATTTTTGACTTGGAAATAACCGTGCTTTCTTTATTTAATATGCCTGTTGTTAAATAAAAGTCGTCGTCTTTTAGATAAAATTTAAAATTCCAGTAGTTCAAAAAAGCGACAACAAGAAGATAAACTAAAATTCCAAAACCTATCAAAACCACAAGAGATAGACTTAAGTTTTCGAAATATTTACTTCTGGAAAAGGAAACACCAAAAGCCAAAAACAGCAAAAAGAAACTTTTAAAGAACTTAAAGGTTTTTAACGCAAAAATAATGAGAATACCTTTTGAAGATTGCCGTGTAGGCTCAGAAAATTGATTTGTCTCCATTTATTCTACCGCTAATAAAATCGTTAATACGCCTTGCTTCTTGATGTTCCAAACCTTTAATAATTAAATCGCTACCAGAGGCGCCTGCCGTGTAAATATTAAGCGTGGCTAAATCGAACTGTCGCGACAACCAGCTTCGGGATTCCTCAATATGCTGGATTCTAACTATGGGCACGGTAGTAATAGAACGAAAAATTAAGCCTTGGGCGTAGATAATATCGTGTTCTCGAATGGCGTATTTATAGGTTCGAAACGCAAGTAAAGCAACCGTTAAATTAGCTGCACAAAACAAACAGATTATTAGCAGTAGCACCCAAAAATAATCCTGAAATACTTGATTCTGAGCAAAAAACTTACCAAATATTAGCATGGCGAAAAACATGGCATACATTAAAAACTTATGTATTAATATAATTTTAATGTACTGCTTAGAAATAGGTTTTAATACAACATCTTCTATACTCGGTAAGGTATCGCTATAAATTTGTGAGTTGGTGAAGTTCATTACAAAGCGCTTGTAGGAATTAACTATTTTTTATTATGCTTTTTAAATTTTCTATAAGTTAAAAAACCAAACCATAACATGGCAATGGGAAAATAGAACGTTAATCTTTTCCACGAGAAGCCTCTACCAAGTATATAATCGAGAACAATAACAACAAGACAAAAAATTATAGCTCCAACAAAGGCTGTAATTACAAGACGTTTTTTATTTAATTTTTCCATTTACAAATCCTCTGCATTAGCAATAAGCTCTGCAATATCCATAACTTCAATATCCTTTTCTTTTTCTTTGGCCTTGACGCCATCAGTCATCATGGTGTTACAAAACGGACAACCTGCAGCTATAATTTCAGGTTTAACATCTAGCGCTTGTTCGGTACGCTCTACATTAACTTCCTTATCGCCTTTTTCAGCATCTTTAAACATTTGCGCCCCTCCTGCACCACAGCACAAGCCTTTACTGCGGCAGCTTTTCATTTCAACTAATTCGGCTTCTAGCTTTTGGATTAACTCCCGTGGAGCTTCATAAACATTATTTGCGCGCCCTAAATAACAAGGATCGTGAAATGTAATACGCTTGCCTTTATATTGTCCTCCCTCGATAGTTAATCGTCCTTCTTCCAATAAGCCTTTTAAAAACTGAGTGTGGTGTAGCACCTCGTATTGGCCACCCAAGTTTGGGTATTCATTTTTTATAGTGTTAAAGCAATGCGGACAAGCGGTTACTATTTTTTTTATGTCGTAAGCATTTAAAACCTCTATATTGGTTACAGCTTGCATTTGAAATAAAAACTCATTTCCGGCGCGCTTTGCAGGATCACCAGTACAACTTTCTTCAGTACCTAAAACCGCAAATTCTACGTTAGCCTTATTTAATAGCTTTACAAAGGCTTTTGTTATTTTTTTTGCTCTATCATCAAAACTACCTGCACAACCTACCCAAAATAAGACTTCTGGTTGTTTCCCTTGGGCCATAAATTCTGCCATGGTTGGTACTTTAAGTAATTCGCTCATTGTTATATAAGTTTTATGGTCTACTCGATTTTTAAACCTCGCAGCACGATTATTTGGAGCTAGCTATTCCGCTAGGCGTAACGTCCTTTATTAATTATTTGTATGACTTCTTTTTTCCATTAAATTTTGTCTGTACACCCTGGCGGTTTCTGAGATCCCTTCTGGTACAATTTGATAAAATAATGGAGAATCTGGATCGTAATTTAGCATTACCCATTTATCTTCTGTAAAGTCATCGCGAAGAATAATGGTTAACCTATTCTTCATGACAATGCTAAGCGTATTATTGGTTAAAAAACTAACATCCATACCTTTAGCTTTCATTACTGTCGTCATCATTTGTTTTGCTTCTTCATCGAATTCCTGTTTATGAAAAGTCATTTTCATACTCATATCATACGACACAAAAGCATACTCTAAATTATCTTCACTTTCAAAAACTTCCGATAGTTTGTAATCTGGAATCGTTTTAGGGATATCAACAGAAAACTCATCGTTACCTTCGAAAGTAGATTTAAAAATATTTTTTAAGACGTCTTTCGGTGCCATTTCAAAAGCCTTGGGGTGCATCATATCCAATATCGCATCGTAATCTCTATTATTCATGTCTACAAACATCTTATTTGCCAAACTATCAATCTGAGTTAATGTTTTAGCATTTGTTTGAGCAAAGCTATTAAGGCTTATCGCTATTACAAGTATCGATAAAACAAGATTACTGTAGTGTTTTATATTATAATTCATAAGTTTTTTTTATTCGTTTTTCCAGTTTAATCGATCCATTTGATTGTATGGCCATGGTGCCCCATTGTTTTCTATATTGGTCATCATATTATTGAGCTCGACAGGTGCTGCCGATTGCTCCATAACCAAATAGCGACGCATATCCATAATAATAGACAGCGGATCTATACTTATTGGGCAAGCTTCTACACAGGCATTACAGGTGGTACAAGCCCAAAGCTCTTCTTTGGTAATATAATCACCCAATAATTGTTTACCGTCGTCTTTAAATTCGCCATTATTCGCATCTATATTTTTACCAACTTCTTCTAAACGGTCACGGGTGTCCATCATTATCTTTCTTGGTGAGAGTTTCTTACCGGTTATATTGGCTGGACATTCACTGGTGCATCGACCACATTCTGTACAAGTATAGGCGTTTAAAAGTTGAACCCAACTTAAATCTTGCACATCGCTGGCACCAAATTTAGCCGGGGGTTCATTCTCGTTTTCTGGAACTGCCGCATAAGGATCGACGTCGGGATCCATCATCAGTTTTACTTCGTTGGTAACCGCTTCAAGATTATCTAATTGGCCTTGTGGCTTCACCTTACCATAATAGGTATTTGGAAACGCCAATAGAATATGCAAGTGCTTAGAATAATATAAATAATTTAAGAAAATTAAAATCCCGACAATGTGCAACCACCATGCTCCGCGCTCAATAAGGTGCAAAGTAGTTTCAGAAAAACCAGAAAACCAAGGCGCCATAAACTGACTAATAATATTTCCAGAGTTTAAATTTTGAAAAGAAACATCTGTGGCATTCATGATAAGAAAAAGAGCCATTAATACCATTTCGAAATACAGGATGATATCGGCATCTTTTTTAGGCCAGCCTTTCATTTCTGGTTTAAAAAAACGGGCAATTTTTATGGTGTTTCTGCGTAACCAAAAAACTACCACAGCAATAAATACCAGAGCCGCCAAAACCTCGAAAGTCCCTATTAAAAACCCATAAACTGGTACCGGAAGCACCGATAAACCAATTCTATGTGTGCCAAATAAACCATCGATTATTATTTCTAAAACTTCAATATTTATAATTACAAAACCAATATAAACGACCACGTGTAAAAATCCAGAAATGGGACGTTTAACCATTTTACTTTGTCCTAACGCGATTCTGGTTAAGTTTTTCCAACGCTGAGATTTGTTGTCGCTAACATCTACATCTTGACCAAGTTTAATATTACGAACTAATTTTTTTACGTTTTTAGCAAAAAAACCAATACTCAGAATAAGTATTGCTGCGAAAAGTAGGTTTGGTAAATACGTCATATTTATATAGCGTTAGTCTGGTTGTTTAATTTCATTTCCTTCGGCGTCATACTGCTGAGCTTTTTTTCCAAATAAGGAAAAATGCACATAACGTTTTGGGTTTAGTTTAAGATCTTCTAACAACTGTTCTAATTGCAGCGATGCTCCCTCTAAATTATTGTACAAATTATCGTCTTTTAATAGCTTGCCAATACTCCCCTCACCACTTTCAACTTTAGCCAATATGGTGTTGAAATTTTTTATAGTAGCCTCTAAATTAGAAACGGTTTGGTCGATATCTGTTTTTGCAATAGCATTGGTTGCTTTGGTAAGATTTGTCGATATTTTTTCAAAATTATCAACAGTTGTATTTAGTTTTTGTTTGTTGTTAGCGAGTAAATCTTCTATTGATTTAGACGTTTGAGCAAAACTTTCTAAAGTCACACTTAAACTACTCACGCTGGCTTTTAGGTTATCTTGAGTATCTTCGTTTAACACATTATTAATACCTATTAATACCGAATCTGCACTTACCATCATTTTCTCAATTTTCTCCTGCAATGGCGTAAGTCTTTGATTAACTAATTCGGTTAAACCAGCTTTCACCGTACCTTTTAGATACGTGTCATTTTTCGCCTTTTCATCGCCATCAAAAGCAGGAATAATGGCAATAGCTTTACCACCAATAAGACCAGTTTCATAAAGTTCTGCTCTACTGTTTTTCGAAAACTCAAAATCGTTGTTAACCAAAAGCTTTATTAGTATTTGCCCAGAATTGTCGTCTGTAAAACCAATATTGGCCACTTTCCCCACAGGGAAACCATTGATGGTAACTGGTGTAGATGCCGATATCCCTTCAACATTATCGTAAACCACAAAAAACGATCGCGACGCGTCTAATAAATTCTGTCCTTTTAAATAATTGTAGCCAAAAATAACAAGTATAATTCCTGAGACAACTAAGATGGCGGTTTTAATTTCTTTTGATAATTTCAAAATATGGGTGTTTAGTTAAACAAATTTAAGGTAATTTTAATGAATCTCTCTAATTAGCTGCCAATTTTAATGCTTCAGATAAAGATATTTTCTTACCATTTTTAAACGCCACAATAAAACCCGTTTTAAAACCTGCTTGTTTTACTTCAGCTTCCAAATTTTTAGCGGTACTGTAGGTTGAAGTTTCCCCATAAAAATACCGGTAAAGCTTGTTTTCTTTTACTTTAGAAATATTATTTAAGCCTTTAAAGTTATACGGTTTTGTCTCTATTGATTTTGAGCTTGCAGCGATTTGAATTTTAAAAGTCACATCGCTTAAAACCGCTTCAACAGCCTGAGAATTTGGAGTGTCCTGAACATAAAATTGATTATCTACATTAAGGTACAAGTTATTCTTATATTTCAAAATAGCATCTTTTATGGCCAAAGCCATTTCTTGTTGTCCTTTTTTAGAGTTTAAATAAGCGCCTTCTTTTTTATGACTTAAAAAACCAAGTTCAATTAACACACTTGGCATAACCGTTTGATGCAATACAATAAACCCCGCTTGTTTAACTTTGCGGTCATTTCGCTTTAATTCTCTCGTAAACTTGTTTTGAATTAATCCAGCAAGCTCAATACTTTGGTCCAAATACTCCTCTTGCCCTAACATTAAACTTAAAACGGATTCTGGTGAATTGGGATCAAAGCCGCCATAATTTTTCTCGTAGTCCTGTTCGTATAAAATTACCGAGTTCTCTTTCTTAGCAATTTCTAAATTGGTTTGACTTCTATGGGTACCCAAAACAAACGTTTCTGCACCATGCGCTTGCGAATTATGCGAATTACAATGTACCGAAATAAACAAATCGGCATTCGCCTTATTAGCAATTTGGCCTCTTTTGTACAAATCTACAAACACATCCTTTTTTCGGGTATAAATAACTTCTATATCCGGATTTTTTTCAAGCTCCTTCCCTATACTTAACACAACTTTTAAAGCAATGTCTTTTTCTTTATAACCTCCACCCATTGTACCGGGATCTCTCCCCCCATGACCTGCATCTAATACCACAATAAACTTATCGCCTTTTTGATAATCTTGAATTTTTGTAAACGATGAAGAGACGAATACAACGATGAGAGATAAGAAAACTAATATTTTGTTCGTTTGCATAATTAACTTTAGGTCTAGAATTTTGGTTTTTTACTCCATTATTTCGAGTAATTATTTAATTTAAAATTTTCCGCCGATTAATAAATTATCACAGAAAAATATATGTAATTTTGACAATTCAAAAACCAAGCCATACTTTTACAAAAATACATTTAAAAGCGTTGGATACAAAGAACTTTAAAATACTTTTTGCATTAAGTTTAACCGTACTTGTTAACGCGTTTAGCTTCTCCCAAGATATTATAAAATCCAGAGACTCTATAAAGCCCGTTGTTACAGATAGTTTGTTTATTAATGCGAAAAATTTCAATACATCGGAGAAGCCTTCTAATACAGAGCAAGACTCGGTTATAACCGATTCTATAAAACCTAAGAAGGAAATACTAGAGCATATTGTAACCTATAAAGCCACAGATTATTCGGCATTCAATCAAAAGAAACAAAAGCTTTATTTGTATAATGAGGCCGAAATTAATTATGGTGATATTAACATTAAATCTGGAAGTATTGTAATCGATTATAGCACCAATACGGTTTACGCCCGAGGCATCATAGATTCACTTGGCGCATATTCGCAATCGCCAGTTTTTACGCAAGGCCCGAGCGTGGTAGAACCCGATTCCATTCTTTTTAATACCGAATCTAAAAAAGCTTTAATTTATAATTCGAAAACAGAACAAGGTGATGGTACTGTAATTGCTCAGATAACAAAAAAAGAAAACGATTCTGTTTATTTTATACATCGCGGAAAATATACTACCGCCGAAAACCTGGACGATCCCGAGTACTACATCTTACTCAGGAAAGCGAAGGTTGTTCCTGGTAAAAAAATTGTGACTGGTTTAACAAATTTATTTATTTACGATGTTCCTACCCCCATTGGTGTACCTTTTGCTTTTTTTCCGCAATCGGAAAAACAAACCTCAGGGGTTTTAATCCCAAGTTTTGGTGAACAAAACGAGCGCGGATACTTTTTACAAAATGGAGGCTATTATTTCGCGATAAACGATTATGTAGATTTAGCGGTCCTAGGAGATTACTATACCAATGGTAGTTATGGCTTACGTTTGGAGAACACCTATGCAAAACGCTACAAATTTAGAGGAAATCTAGGATTTCGATACGAAAATTTAATTACCAGTGAACGCGGATTTCCAGATTACGGCAAATCTACAGTTTACAATTTGCGCTGGTCGCACACTCAAGACTCAAAGGCTAGCCCCAGTTCGCGTTTCTCTGCTTCTGTTAACTTAGGTAGTAGTACCTATTACAGAACCTCACTTAATCAAATTAATACTGGTGCATTTTTAAACAATACCTTATCGTCTTCGGTGTCCTACTCTAAAACTTTCGACGGTGAGCCATCGGTTAATTACAGTGTTACAGCCACACACTCTCAAAACACAAACACCGAGCAAATAAATATGACGCTTCCAACATTACAAGGAAACGTGAGTAGAATATTCCCTTTTGCGCCTAAAACCGGTTCAAAAAAAGGGATCATCCAAAATATCAATTTTCAATATAGCGTTCGTGGCGAAAACAGAATTCAAACTACAGATTCTCTGTTCTTTAAAAAAGAAATGTTTGATGATGCCAAAACGGGTTTCCAACATTCCATACCAATAAGCACAAACTTTAAACTCTTTAAACATTTTAGTTTAAGTAGTTCTGCAAGTTATAACGAGGTATGGTCTTTTAAAACTGTTGATAAAGTTTACGATTATTTAACCGACGATGTTATCACCGAAACGGTAAACGGTTTTGATGCCTTTAGAACCTATAATTTTAGCACCAGTTTAGGAACAACCGTTTACGGCTTATTTAACTTTAAAAAAGAAGGAGAAAACCCTAAAATACATGCCATTCGTCACGTTATGCGCCCTTCAATTAGCTATAATATTAATCCGGCTTTCGATAAATATTATGAAACTGCCGAGGTGGTTAATGCCGAGGGTTTAACGGCTAGCGAATTGGAAATTATTCAAAACGATCCGCGATTAGAGTATTCGCGATTCGAAGATGGCCTATTTGGAACCCCAGGCAAAACCTTTTCTAGCTCTATGGGTATCTCGCTCGCCAATAATTTTGAAGCTAAGGTACGCGATAAAGACACTACTGCCACAGAGCCAAAAAAAGTAATACTATTAAATAATTTAAATTTTTCAACCTCTTATAATTTTGCAGGAGATTCCTTGCAGTGGAGCCCAGTAAGAATGAGTGGAGGCACCCAATTATTTGATAATAAAATGAGTATAAACTTTGGTGCTACTTTAGACCCTTATGCGTTAGATAATAACAATAACCGCATCGATAAATTTAATATCGACAATGGTGGAAGCCTTTTTAGATTAACAAGCGCCAATGCCACCATGAGTTATTCGTTATCTGGAGGTAAAAAAAGTAGTCGAGATAAAAAAGATAAAGATCGAGCCATAGAAGAAAACTTAAGAAGCGGTGGTCGAGACGACGATTTGTTTGGAGTTTCTGAAGACTTTTCTAGATTTAGTGAAACCAGCGACGACAAAAAAGATGAAGAACCTAGCGAGTTTTACAATTTTAAAATACCCTGGGATTTACGTCTGGCATACGCTGTGAATTACTCAAACTCCAGACGACAGAACGAAATATCGTCGCACTCGCTCATGTTTTCTGGAAACATCGAATTATCGCCTAAATGGTCGGTGGGCGCCTCTTCTGGGTACGATTTAAAAAACAAAGGTTTTACCTATACCCAATTGCGTTTTGAACGCGATCTTTTGAGTTGGCGTATGAATTTTAGTTGGGTTCCTTTTAGCTCTAGAAGCTCTTGGAATTTCTTTATTGGCATAAAATCGAATATTCTAAAAGATTTAAAATACGAAAAACGCAAAGAACAAGATCAACGTCTTTAAATTAAACTAATGTTTCGCTTTCGCGGAAAAAAAACAACTATAACATCATGAAAAAAATAATTACAACCACAGAGGCACCCGCTCCAATTGGTCCTTACAATCAAGCCGTTTTAAGTGGTAATACACTTTATACCTCTGGACAAATAGCGCTTCATCCAGAAACAGGCGTTTTAGTATTAGATGATATTGAAACCGAAACAAAACAAGTTATGGAAAACATGAAAGCCGTTTTAAAAGCAGCCAATATGACTTTTGAAAATGTTATCAAATCGTCCATATTTATTAGCGATATGAATAACTTTGGAACAATAAACGAAGTTTACGGTAGTTATTTTGACGATGCCAATGCTCCCGCTCGAGAAACCGTAGAAGTTGCGAGATTACCAAAAGATGTTAATGTAGAAATTAGCATGATAGCCGTAAAATAAGCATAAAATTAATCATGCTTATTGCTTGTAAAAAAACCATCGCTATAAACTTTTCGGGTCTATAGCGATGGTTTTTAATTCGATAAAACAAATCCACAAAGCTTTAAAAAAACTGGGGAAATCAAAAGTTATCAACTTCCCATTTACGAGTTTCTAAAATCATAAGAAATCAAACTATTTAGTTTTTCTTTTATAGATTCGAGCTAGCGATAATCTATAAAATTTTCTGTCGGTTAACAACAATAATCGATTTCACCCATTTTTAATGCCGTAATTTTTTATAATCTCCCTACCTTTGATGGCTCAAAATTTTCAGAAAAATGAACAAAAAAGTCATCTTAATGATTCTTGATGGTTGGGGAAATTCTCCAGACCCAAAAGTCTCTGCTATCGATCATGCCAATACACCATTCATAGATTCATTATATAAAAAATACCCCTTCGCCTCCTTAAGAACCGATGGGTTGCACGTGGGGTTACCAGAAGGCCAAATGGGCAATAGTGAAGTGGGACACATGAATTTAGGAGCAGGCCGAATTGTTTACCAAGATCTTGTAAAAGTGAATTTAGCGGTTAAAAACAAAACCCTAAATTCTGAAAAGGTTTTGGTCGATGCCTTTAACTATGCAAAAATCAATAATAAAAATGTTCATTTTTTAGGGTTATTAAGCGATGGTGGCGTACACTCGCATATAAATCACCTACTGGCTTTAATTGATGCCGCTAATAATTTTGGCGTAAAAAACACCTTTGTGCACGCCTTTACCGACGGTCGCGATGTAGACCCCAAATCTGGTTACGGTTTTATAACAGCCCTTGAAAACCATATTGAAAACACCAATACAAAACTCGCTACTATAACCGGTCGTTATTATGCTATGGACAGAGATAAACGCTGGGATCGTATAAAATTAGCTTACGATGCCTTGGTGAATAGTATTGGCGAAAAATCGACTAATGCCACTAAGTCTATCCAAAAAAGTTACGATAACGATATCACCGATGAGTTTATTAAACCCATTATTATGGTTGATAAAAACAATACGCCCATCGCTCAAATAAAAGATGAAGATGTTGTTATATTTTTTAACTTTAGAACCGATCGCGGTCGTGAGCTAACCGAAGCTTTAACGCAAACCAATTTTCATGAGCAAAACATGCATAAACTCAATTTGCACTACGTAACGCTTACAAATTACGACGACACATACCATAACATAAACGTTATATTTAATAAAGAGAACTTAAGCGAAACTTTAGGTGAAGTTTTAGAAAAACACCATAAAACACAAATTAGAATTGCCGAAACCGAGAAATACCCACACGTTACTTTTTTCTTTTCTGGGGGTCGTGAGACACCTTTTAAAGGAGAAACTCGAATTTTAAGAAACTCGCCAAAAGTGGCTACCTACGATTTAAAACCTGAAATGAGTGCCTACGAATTACGTGATGCTTTAATCCCTGAATTAGAAAAAGCCGAGGTCGATTTTGTATGCTTAAATTTTGCAAACGGTGATATGGTTGGGCATACGGGCGTTATGGAAGCCGCCATAAAAGCCTGCGAAGCTGTCGATGCCTGTGTTAAAGACATAGTAAATACAGCATTAAACAATGGTTACACCACATTACTTATCGCAGACCACGGCAATTGTGAGACCATGATAAATCCAGACGGCTCTCCAAATACAGCACACACCACAAACCCTGTTCCTGTTGTTCTAATCGATAAGGATTTAAAAGCTATTAAAGATGGCGTTTTAGGCGATATCGCACCAACTATCTTGAAACTTATGGGTTTACCGCAACCCGAAGCCATGACCCGACACCCCTTGGTTTGAATAATGAAAAATAATATTAAACTATAAAATAGTAATTTTACTTTCTTAAAACCAATTTAGGTTTTTAAGTATCTTTGCCTATATTTTTAAAAACATGATTGTAGTAAAAACAAGAGAAGAAATAGAATTGATGCGAGAAAGTGCTCTTATTGTATCTAAAACATTAGGGGTACTTGCTAAAGAAGTGAAACCAGGTGTAACCACACTTCAATTAGACAAAATTGCTGAAGAACACATTAGAGATCATGGTGCTATTCCTGGGTTTTTAGGCTTGTATGATTTCCCAAATACGCTTTGTATGAGCCCTAACGAACAGGTAGTTCATGGCATACCTAATAGCACACCATTAAAAGAAGGAGATATCATATCTATAGATTGTGGTGCTCTAAAGAATGGTTTTTATGGAGATCATGCCTACACGTTTGCTGTTGGTGAAATTGCTCCAGAAGTCGAAAAATTACTTCAAGTAACAAAAGAATCTCTGTATGTTGGTATTCGTGCATTTAAAAAAGGAAATCGTGTTGGCGATGTAGGTTATGCCATTCAAAAATATTGTGAAGATCACGGCTATGGTGTTGTTAGAGAATTGGTTGGCCATGGTTTAGGCAGAAAAATGCATGAAGACCCAGAAATGCCAAATTATGGGAAACGTGGCCGTGGTAAAAAATTTATTGAAGGCATGGTGGTAGCCATAGAACCTATGATTAACCAAGGAACGCATAAAATAAAACAACATAGAGATGGTTGGACCATTACCACTTTAGACAAGAAACCTAGCGCTCATTTTGAACACAATGTAGCCCTAGTAGATGGCAAACCAGAACTACTCTCAACATTTGCCTATATTTATGATGCTTTAGGGATTAAAAGTGATGAAGAAGATGAGTTTAGACGGGAGGCTTTAGTACTTTAAAGCTATTACACAGAGCTTCACAGAGAAATCGCAGAGTTACACGAAGTGATTATGGATAATAATTTAACGAAAACAATTATTGGAGCTGCAATAAATGTGCATCGTGCTTTAGGCCCAGGACTATTGGAATCTGCTTATCAAGAATGTTTACTTTTTGAATTAAAATCTATTGGCTTAAACGTTAAAAAAGAAATAGAATTACCAATAGTATATAAAGACATTAAACTAGATCATGGTTATAGAATTGATTTATTAGTTGAAAATAAGATTGTCCTTGAACTAAAAACTGTGGAATCTTTTACTGATGTTCATTCTGCCCAGATCTTAACTTATATGAAATTAGGAAACTATCCTTTGGGATTATTAATTAACTTTCATACCAAACTATTAAAAAACGGAATTAAACGATTTATTAATTCTTCTCAGTGAATCTCTGTGATGTCTCTGTGAAACTCCGCGAAACAACTTTGAAAAAAATCTTTAAAATAATTCTAAACACCATACCAAGACCCCTATTAATAAGGTTAAGTTATTGGGCTCGTCCCATTTTAGCATGGGTTTTAAAAGGGCACAACTACACCGACCCGATTGATGGTAAGAGTTTTAAAAGTTTCCTACCTTATGGCTATGGCCAACAGCGCGATAATGTGCTTTCGCCTTCAACATTAAGTTTGGAGCGTCACAGACTTTTATGGTTGTACTTAAAGAATGACACCGATTTTTTTACTGCTGAAAAGAAAGTGCTTCATTTTGCACCAGAACAGTGTTTCTTAAAACGGTTTAAAAACCTTAAAAACCTCGAGTATACAACAACCGATTTACGCTCGCCCATTGCCGACGTAAAAGCTGACATCTGTAACTTACCATTTAAAGACAATAGCTTCGATATTATTTTATGCAACCATGTTTTAGAACATATCCCGAATGATGACAAAGCCATGCAGGAATTATACAGAGTAATGAAACCTGGCGGATATGGTATTTTTCAGATTCCGCAAGATTTAGAGCGTGCTGAAACCTTTGAAGACAATTCTATTACTGATAGGGCCGAACGCGCCAAAATATTTGGTCAATACGACCATGTGCGGGTTTACGGTCGCGATTATTTCGCTAAACTTCGCAACATCGGGTTTAGAGTCGAAGAAGTTGATTACACCGCAAAGCTTTCCGCGGAAGCGATAAAAAAGTATTGTTTAGCTCCAGGAGAAATTATTCCAGTAGTTTATAAATAAACACGCAAAATGACTCAGCAAATTATTCTAATTACCGCCTCAATTTTCGGACTATTATCCATAATATTTGGAGCCTTTGGAGCTCATGCTTTAAAGAAAATATTATCAGAAGAACAATTACAAAGTTTTGAAGTAGGTGTTAAATACCAAATGTATCACGCTATTGTGTTATTAATTTTAGGCCTTAACTATGCCTTTACAACCCCAGCCATATATTGGTGTTTTACATTAGGGACTGTATTGTTTTCCTTTAGTATTTATGGTTTAGTTTTATCTGATGCCAAAGGAAAAAAACTTCGTTTCTTGGGCCCAGTTACACCACTAGGTGGCCTGCTTCTAGTTATTGGCTGGCTATTATTATTAATAAATGCGTTTTAAGAAAATTTCCTTCTTTAAGGTTTTAATCACCCTATAGTGCTGAACTCATTATTTATAGACACACAAACCTTTTTTAATTCTAACAAAAAGTTATTCCGGAAAATTATTTAAAGCCAAAGTTTCTATGGCTTTGTCCTCGTTTTCAAAAATTAAGTACACTTGAAGCTCTGGATGTGATTGTAAAAATGCTTTAATGTTATCAATACCCATAGCTTTAAAAGCTGTGGCATAGGCATCGGCATCCATACAAGTATTTGCAATCACCGAAACACTTAACAAGTTGGTTTTACTAGGATAACCCGTTTTGGTATCGATAATATGGGCGTAACGATTGCCATTTTGATCTACTTTAAACTTTCTATAAGTCCCAGATGTCGCCATAGCTTTATCTCTTAAAAAAAAAGCTTTATTTATAGATTGTGTACCATCAAAATTTGGGTTTTCAACCCCTAGACGCCATTCAGTGTTTTTTTCAGCATTGAGACCCCTAACTCTTAATTCGCCACCAATATCAACCAGATAATTTTCTATGTTTTTATGGTTTAAAAATTCAGAAATCACATCAACAGCATACCCTTTGGCTATGGCATTAAAATCTATAAAGGTTTCTTGTGGTTTTTCTATTCGATGGTCTGCTAATTTCACTTTATCGAAACCTACAGATTGCATTAAATTTTTAATTTTAACACTATCCAAATCAATAATTTTACCTTGTGGTCCAAAATCCCAGGCATTCACAACTGCACCAATAGTAGGATCGAAAGCACCATGGGTTTCTTTGTAAATTCTTTTTGAAGCCTGAAAAACCTTTGTGAAATGGGTATCGATAGTCACAATTTCATTCCTGTTTACCTTAGAAATATCTGAATTTTCTTGATACGTAGACATGGATTTATTAATGACAAAAAACAAACTATCAAATGGCTTTTGATAATCATCTTCAGAATTATAAATTACTCTATAATAGGTTCCAAAAACAGTACCTTGTATTACCGTGTTTTCTGTTTTATTTTGGCATGAAAACAGGCTTATTACAGATAGAATTAGCACGGCAAGTATTCTCATATTTTGTTTGGTATTAAAAACCATGACATGGTATGGCTAAGTTAGTTTAAATTGGTTTCTAAAACTTGTAACCCGTTGTATTCTAAAAGGTAATCTTCGTTCAAATAGATGGGAGCATCTTGATCATTTGGGTTTCCCAAACCTACACCAGCATATAACACTTTGGCATTATTTTCTCTAGCGTGTTTTTTAAAAGTCTCCATCCAAACCACATCGTAATTATTAGGATTGTCGGGTAACATAATAGCACGCACAATAACAAAAAAATACTGCTTGTTTTTATCGATACAAACAAATTGTGGGTGCTTTTTTAGTTTGCTATTTACAGCAATAAACTCGAAACCACGCGCTTTCAAATCTTTTCCAACATGATTCATGGCGAGGTAGTGCAATTCTTGTGGTGTTAGTGCTTTACTCATAATACTATTGGTGTCCTACAAAGATAAAACCTTAGGAAGATAATTCCGAATAATAAATTACAATTCCAACCACTTTCTTAAAAGACCAACGCTTTGATTTTTAACGATATAAGACAAAATTAACATTTAAATTTATCTTTTTTTGTATCTTTAAGATTAAAATATGAGTTATGAAAACTTCAAAACGATTTAACAATGCGATAAAAAAACTTTATACGGCATTCCATCAAGACCGTTTAAATCCAGAGGACTGTAAGCAATGTGCTGTTGGCAATATTTTAGATCAATCAGACCATTGGAAACACTTAACAGATGTACATGGCAGTTTAAAACTAAATTATTTAGGACGCATACACCAAAGTTTTGGTAGGCAATTTAATGGTTATTCTCCCTTAGAACTACTGCAAATAGAAGCGGCGTTTTTAAAAGGTTGTGGGTATAAACTCAGTTCTAAATTACGATTATTTAAACCAGACAACATAAATAAAGAAGTACTTTTTAAGGGGCTAAGTGAAGTAGTTGCACATTTATGCTATTTAGATAATATGCCTAATGTTATGGATTGCGACCAACTATTTAACAAGGCCATGAATTTAAGCGAGCCTCTTAAAAGCTATTAATTTTTTAGGACCTCGCTGGGTTTTCAGACCCTTTAAAATAGGGATTTCGCACGCTACTCTTTAACCACAATAATCGTTGCCTTAACACCTTTAGCCAGGTTCCATTGATTTCCTGCTATGGTATTTCCTTTATCGTCAATGACATGAAATTCTGCAGTATTTGGCATGGAATACCCTTCATTTAAAGCAAGGAAGTCTATTTTATTAAAACCTTCAACTAAATCCAATTTAAAACCCTTAGAGCGATTGGTGAGCATAACGCGATACTCTAAAACCTCATCGTTTACTAACACTCGAATTAAATCGCCATCTTCTAAACCAAAATCTCTATACACCACTTGAACATATTCTGAGTTTGTCCTAAAATCTCCAAAATATTGATCGGTTGTACTACCTTTTGCTCCAAGCCCCTCTTCGACTTTTATGGCTTCAGACTTTTTTTCCAAACGTTTTTTATACAGATCTCCAGGGTTTACAAAAGTCTCTCCAAACATAGAAAATTTTTTCTTAGGAACGCTCAAAGTAGGATTAATTCGTGGTGCAGACAATCCATTAAACGTTTCGTTTTCTATAGGTTTAGAAGGCGCTAAAACGTTGTTACTAGACGATTTATTCTCACTTTTTACCGCAGGAATGGAGGTTGAATTATTTCTACTATCCAATTGCGCATTTGCCGATATCGTAAAAACAAATAGTACCAGAAAATAAAAATACTGTTTCATCTTATTAAAATATATAACAAAAGTCTTTTATGCTTATACCAAATTAACAATGTTATGTCGCATATAATTCGTTTCTTTTTAAATTTATCATGTTCTAAAATTGTTTTCTGAAAATTAAATAGAAAGCTCAAAGATCACAATTCCAAACTCAAAGCTATCATATTTATCTGTAATTTGTCTTATTACAGAAGTTATTTAGCATTTCTTTAATCAAAAATCATTCCTTAAATACTTTTTGGCTTTTAAATCTTATAAATCTAAAAATTACAACCTATAAAATATCCAACACACTTACCCCATTACTCTTTTTTGTAATCTGAATTTGAGTAGGAATACGTTCTTTTAGGTGCTCGACATGCGATATGATGCCAATCATTTTTCCTTGAGATTGTAGGGTTTCTAACGTGGAAATAACCGTTTCTAAAGTATTGCTGTCTAAGGTCCCGAAGCCCTCGTCAATAAATAAAGAATCGATTTTAACGTTTTTACTCGCTAAATCGGATAACCCTAAGGCCAATGCCAAACTAATAATAAACTTTTCGCCTCCGCTTGAAGTATCAATTAATCGAACTTGATCGGTTTGGTAATGATCAATTAAATTAAAATTAAGTTCCTCCTTTGGCTTATAGCTTTCTTCAAGTTGTAATGAATACCGCTTATTTAACTGGTATAGATGCAAGTTAGCAAGATCTAGTAAGTTTTTTAAGGTTAAACGCTGTACATAAACATTAAAGGCGTCTTTTGAGTTGCCAATAATTTTAAAAAGCGATCTCCATACCTTACATACGTTTACCTGTGCTTCAATTTTTTTGTAAAGTTCCCTATTTCTATCTCTAATCTCTT